>JAZNGS010000223.1:0-1847 GCA_045576555.1 Clostridia bacterium
TTATTTAATGGATAATTTAACTGCGGAAGATATAACCGCAGACGGAGGCGAAGCCGTTTATCACTTTATCAATTATGATTTGTATTATTTTTTAACCGACAAGTGATGACAAGCGGAGAAATTCGCTTGTAACCTGACACCCTGCATATTCAAAGTAGCAGGCGGTTTAGGAAAATAAAAAGAAAAGGAAACCACATAAAAGCGAAAAGGAAAGCACAAACCACAAAAGGAAGTGATGGAAAAATGGCATACTATTATAATTATCATTCTCATTATTCCGATTGGGTTATGATACCAGAAAATGAGCTAGACCAGTATGATATGGATTATCTTGATTTTCTGGGAGAAACATTCGAGGAATCATATATCGCTTTTATGTGGGAGTTAGAAAAAGCAAAAAATAACTTTTGAAAGGAGGTTTAAACGGACGGAATTTTATATCTCACCTGATGAGGCTGGGTGATTATCAGCCGAAACAAGAAACAAGCGGAAAATCAACCGCTTGTAGTGAGAAATCACATAAAAAGAAAAAGGAAGGATGATATACTATGAGTACACCAAACTTTTATAATCAGGACAATTTTGACCTCTATGTTAAATCCTATGAACCAGAGGATATGGAGGAATATTCAAGTGCTGAAGCGGAATTTTTCTATGACGATATTATTTTCGGTTATGACGGATTTAAAGAGGTTATGGAAAAATTCAACGATGATTTAACTTTTCACTACTTGGAATTCAAAAGCGGATATTATGACGGAATCCAGTTGTATGTGGAAGAAATGGAAAATCCACATGAACTTGATAATGACGATTGCAGATATTATTATGATATGTGCAGAAGTAAGGCTGTCCGCAAATATGATGCAGAAATCCGCAAAATTAACAAGTGGATGGAAAAAGTCGCAGTTGAATATGGCTGGAGAAAATTGAATTGTCTTGGAATTTTCTCAAATGGCGAAGCAATTTATAAGTATGCGGAAAATTAATATTTTAAGGATTGAACCCCTGAACAGATGGAAAATCAAATAAAAAATCTATCTGTTCAGTATTGAGTCCTTAAAGCTCAAATAATAAAAAGAGAAGAGGAAAAAATTATGAAACACTATCTGGAAAATCACAAATTTTATGTAATGAATGAGGACGGAAAACTTGTTTACAAGGTCGGAGAATTTGAAACTTACCATGATAGTGAGGGTATTCATATTCATCTTGAACTTGTGGCAGGTTGGGATTATGTAAACCCTGACGAAAACGATGTGCAGGGTTGGTGTCCTGCGGAGAATTTTGTGGAAGATATTCAGCATGAAATGGTTTTTCAATATTTTCTTGTGGAGGGTATGAAAGAAGCGTTAAAAGAAAACGGCTACACAGTTTTGGAAAATATCGCACCGAATTTGCAGAAAATCATTGACAAACACAATGAAGATTGACGGAAAATTTATTCTTGGAGGTGGATAAAATGAAAGTCTTGGATTTATACACCTACCAACTCTTAAAAGAGCTTGAAGAGGCTTTAAAAGAGTTGGATAAAGAATTAAATGAAGCATAAAGGCTGATAGGCATAGCGGAAAATCCGCTATGTTAAAGCTACACACCACATATCTAAAGTAGTGGGTATGCTTAAAGGTAAAGGAGGAAAATTTTATGGCTGGAGTAAACAGAAAGAAAAATCAATTAGAATGCAACAAGGAAGCACGGAAAAGATACGACAAAAAGAATTTCAAATATCAAACAGTATCTTTTAAGATTGCAGAGTTGGAAGATATTGAATTGTATTGCAAGGAAAATAAAATTCCTAAAAATACTCTTTTGAGAAAAGCGGCTATGCAGTACATTGGAAAACC
>JAZNGS010000224.1:0-3639 GCA_045576555.1 Clostridia bacterium
CCTATAGAAATTATCAAAAAATATACTGTTAAGGAAATAAGAAAATGATAAGAAGTTGCCAACTATCCGACTATGAGGATATAATAAGAATATGGAATACGGCTTTCGGCGATAGCAAAGAGTATATCAAATCATTTCTTGATAAGTTTTCGCAATATGTCTACATTCTCGGAAACGATGCGATAATGACACTTTTTCCTGTCACCCTAAATGACAAACAAGGACATTATATCTATGCTGTTGCAGTGGACAAAGAAAAAAGAGGAAAAGGTCTTGGCAAAAAATTAATCGAATTTGCAAAAGAGAACAAGGACGATTTTCTTGTGTTGGTACCTGCAGACAAAGGACTTTTTGACTATTACAAAAAGCTCGGTTTTTCGGACAACGCATATATTGGCGAATATGCAAAAGTTAAAAAAGAAGAAGAAATATCTGCAAAGGAATATATTGAATTAAGAGATAAATATTTTAATGGCAAGGATTATGTAAAATGGAGCGAAGACCAGCTTTTAAAAATTGCATCTTTATACAATGCCCAATTTTATAAAAATAAAGAAAGCACCGAAATTTCGATGCTTTCAAAAGACCGAATTATTGAATATTTAGGAGAAAACAAGCCCATAAAAGAAAGACTTTTTTCAATGATTTATCCTGAAGAATTTAAAAATTCATACTTTAATATTGCGATTGATTAGTTTGAAACTGCATCAATCGCACTTTTTTTTGTGACTTTAACAATGACCTTGTTTGGAAGACACACGATGTCCTTTGAGCTATCCTTGATTTTCCCTGTATGCACGCATATTTTATCAGGGCAATCCGCACTTTTCATATACGCATATCCATTGTCAATTGCAATCACATTTGTTCCGACATCAATCTCGCATTTTTCATACAAAGAAACGGTTTGATACAGCTCATTATCCACATAAATAAGGACGCTGTCTGCATCTTTTTCACCATTTCCACGCACAAGAAAAAGAATTGCGCAAGTAAAAATCACGCACAGAATAAAAACAAAATCTCTCTTTTTCATTGCCCTCACCCCTTTTTATACATAACATTGTATCATTAATTTTCACTAATTTCAATATTATTTGGTTTATATTTATAAACATTTTCGCATAATTATAAAAAACAGTTGACAAACATTGAAAAAAGGTTTAAAATGGTAGCATAAAACAAATTATTTTGGAGGTTTTATTATGAAAAAGATTTTATGTTTAGTTGCAGCTATGTCTATGGCATTATCAATGGCTGCTTGCGGAGAAAAGGCTGACAACAAGCTAACAATGGCTACAAACGCAACTTTCCCACCTTATGAATTCTATGAAAATGAACAAATCGTTGGTATTGACGCAGAAATCGCTGCAAAGATTGCTGAAAAAATCGGTATGGAACTTGAAATTGTTGATACAGAGTTCGGTTCAATTATCGCCGGTGTTCAATCAGGCAAGTATGATATGGGTATGGCAGGTTTGACTGTTACAGACGAAAGAAAAGAAAGTGTTAACTTCACATCTTCTTATGCAACAGGTATTCAGTCAATCATCGTTCCTGAAGGTTCTGCTATCAAGTCATTAGACGACCTTGCAGGCAAGAAAATCGGTGTTCAGCAAGATACAACAGGTCACATCTATGCTGCTGATGAGTTCGGCGATGACATGGTATCACCTTTCAACAAGGGTACAGATGCTGTTGCTGCATTGGTTGCAAACAAGGTTGATTGCGTTATCATTGATAACCAACCTGCAAAATCATTCGTTGAAGCTAACGAAGGTCTTGTAATTCTTGATACTGACTATGCAGTTGAAGATTATGCAATCTGCGTAGCTAAAGAAAACACAGAGCTTTTGGAAAAAGTTAACGCTGCTTTGGAAGAACTTATTGCAGACGGTTCAGTTCAGACAATTATTGATAAATATATCAGTGCTGAATAATAATTAAAAGAATTAGAACGGCAGCGATTTCACTGCCGTTTTATTTTGCCCGCAAGGAGATGATTTTTTGGATTTTAAAAAACAATTCATTTTGAATTTTGTTGAGGACGCGCGTTGGAAATATCTCACCAATGGTCTTAAAAACACCTTATTGATCACTGTTTTTGCTCTTTTAATCGGTATTGTTATTGGTGTTATTGTTTCGATGATTCGCTCAACCTTTGACAAAACAGCAGAAGATGTTAAAAAGAAAAACATTGTTGCATACATTTTCTTCTGGACGATTAATTTTTTATGCAAAGTGTATTTAACTGTTATAAGAGGAACTCCTGTCGTTGTTCAGCTTATGATTGCATATTTCATAATTTTCGTTTCATCAAACAACGGAATTATGGTTGCGGCGATTGCTTTTGGTATCAATTCAGGCGCTTATGTTGCCGAAATTTTAAGAGGCGGAATAATGTCAATTGACCCGGGACAGTTTGAGGCAAGTCGTTCGCTTGGTTTTAACTACATTCAAACAATGGCTTATGTCATTATCCCACAAGTATTTAAAACAGTTTTGCCTACACTTTTGAATGAGTTTATCGCTCTTATCAAGGAAACCTCAATTGCAGGTTATGTTGGTATTATGGACCTGACAAAAGGCGGAGACATTATAAGAGGAAGAACTTTCTCGGCATTTTTGCCATTGTTGGCTGTTGCTGCAATTTACCTTGTTATAGTAATGTTTTTGACCTATGTGGTTGGTAAGGTGGAAAGGAGATTGAGAAAAAGTGAAAGATAATGTAATTATAAAAACTGAAAATCTCTGCAAGTTCTACTCCGACAAAATCCACGCACTTGAAAATGTTACTGCCGAAATCAAAAAAGGCGAGGTTGTTGTTGTAATCGGACCATCAGGCTCGGGAAAATCAACTTTTCTTCGTTCCTTGAACCTTTTGGAAACTGCAACAAGCGGCAAGGTGATGTTCCACGGAACAGATATCACAGACCCAAAAGTAGACATCAATATTCACCGACAGAAAATGGGTATGGTGTTCCAGCATTTTAATCTTTTTCCACATATGACGGTGTTGAAAAATATGACAATGGCTCCTATGAAGCTATTGAAAATGTCAAAGGAAGATGCAGAAAAGAACGCTATTGACTTACTTGAAAGAGTTAATCTTGCCGACAGAAAAAATGCATATCCGTCACAATTATCAGGCGGTCAGAAACAGAGAGTTGCAATAGTTCGTGCTCTTTGTATGAACCCTGAAGTTATGCTTTTTGACGAGCCGACATCTGCGCTTGACCCTGAAATGGTCGGCGAGGTTTTGGATGTTATGAAAGAGCTTGCAAAAGAGGGTATGACAATGGTTGTCGTGACTCACGAAATGGGCTTTGCAAGAGAGGTTGCCGACAGAGTTATATTTATGTATGACGGAAAAATCGAAGAAGAAGGCACTCCCGAAGAAATATTTAAAAATCCAAAAAGTCCGAAAACAAAACAGTTTTTACAAAGTGTTCTATAAAAATAAGAGGCTGTCCAACGGGGACAGCCTCTTTTCAAATGAGAGGCATTCAAAAATGAACGCCATGGGATTGCACATATTTCGAGGTAATTGTGGGATAAATCAAAAAAGTGTGCAATCCCTGTCGGAACTACACACTGAAAAATGTAGCCCGAACAAATTGTCACATGTGTTCGATTTTT
>JAZNGS010000225.1:0-5598 GCA_045576555.1 Clostridia bacterium
GCATTCAAGTCAATGTGCGGTCGTGGTTGGGCATACATAGTTAAAGCTGCTACAATCATTCTTCTTTGTAATACAGCAGTTCAAATTATGCAGACATTTACATGGAGCTTTACTGTTGCAGAATCAGCTGACGCTTCAATATTAGCATCAATAGCAGGACCATTTGCATACTTGCTTGTTCCTGTTGTCGGTGTTCTTTCATGGCAGCTTGCAGCAGCAGCAGTTACAGGCTTTATTGCTAAAGAAAATGTTGTTGGTACACTTGCAGTTTGCTTTGTAGGACTTGAAAATCTTATTGATACAGAAGAGCTGGCTCTTATGGAAGGCGCAGGGGCAGAGGTAGCAACTGTATTCGCAATTACAAAAGTTGCAGCACTGGCATATTTGATGTTCAATCTTTTCACCCCTCCGTGTTTTGCGGCTATTGGTGCTATGAACTCGGAAATGAAGAGTGCAAAGTGGCTTTGGGGTGGTATAGCTTTACAACTTGCAGTTGGTTACACAGTTGGTTTTATGGTTTATCAAATTGGTACACTTATCACAACAGGTGCTTTGGGTGCGGGATTTATACCTGGACTTATTGCTGTTGTCATAATGGCGGCTATTGTGGTTTATCTGTGCCTTAACTCTGACAAAAAACTAAAAGCTGACTATTCGTTAAATGGTTAAGGGGTTGATTATATGGAAAATATAATTATCATTGCAATTATATTTTTAGTAGTTGCATTCGCAGGTCTTTATATTTATAAAGCCAAGAAAAATGGAAAAAAATGTATAGGCTGCCCTGAAAGTGGTTCTTGTACAAAATGTAATTGTGGTAAACATTTTGATTAAATCTAAGCGGTTTTCCTTTTGGAAGACCGCTTTTTTAATAAATTATGCTTGATAATTTTTCCTTGTTGTGATATAATATTTTAAGGTAAATTAGAAATAAATACAACGGATATGTCTTGGAGGTAGTAGATGGATAATTCTATTATTTTAATAGTTGGTTTACAGGCGTTGCTTATTGCTTTGAATGCAGTATTTGCATGCGCTGAAATTGCAGTTATTTCTATGAATGATAATAAGTTGGCAAAAATGGCTTCAGAGGGAGATAAAAGGGCAGACAGATTAGTTAAGTTAACAAGTCAGCCTGCTCGTTTTCTTGCAACAATACAAGTCGCAATCACTCTTTCAGGATTTTTGGGAAGTGCTTTTGCTGCAGAAAATTTTTCGGGAATTTTAGTGTCCTGGCTAACCGATATTGGAGTGAAAATTCCTGCCAATGTTCTTGATACAATATCTGTTGTTGTTATAACAATTATTTTGTCATATTTCACACTTGTTTTTGGTGAGCTTGTTCCTAAACAGGTTGCAATGAGAAAAGCAGAAAAATTGGCTCTTGGTATGTCAGGTCTAATCAGCGGAATTTCTAAAATATTTTCTCCGCTTGTTTCTTTGTTGACTATATCAACAAATCTTGTATTAAGACTATTTGGAATTGACCCAAATGCGCATGATGACGAGGTCAGCGAAGAAGAAATTCGAATGATGGTTGATGTCGGAAGTGAAAAAGGTACGATTGATAACGAGGAAAGAGAGTTCATACAAAACATTTTCGATTTTGACAACCTGGTTGTTGATGACATTGTAACACACAGAAAAGATGTCGTAATGCTTGATATGGAGGATTCCGACGATGTATGGAAGGAAATAATTTCCGAAACTGCCTACACGTATTATCCTATATGCGAAGGTACTGCAGATAAAATAATTGGAGTACTTAATACAAAAAAATATTTCAGGTTAAAGGACAAATCAAGAAAGTCTATTATTGAAAATGCAGTTTCTCAAGCCTATTTTGTGCCTGAATCA
The DNA here is from genome assembly GCA_045576555.1 of Clostridia bacterium. Lineage (GTDB taxonomy): Bacteria > Bacillota > Clostridia > UBA1381 > UBA1381 > RGIG1988. The sequence continues at coordinate 1,858 of JAZNGS010000225.1, forward strand.
TTAAAAGCTGATGTATTATTCAGGAATATGAGAAATGAAAAGATCGGTCTGGCGGTTGTGTTAGATGAATACGGTGGTATGAATGGTATTATTACTATAAAGGATTTGGTAGAGGAGCTAGTCGGAAATATAGATGACGACATAGTTTATGAAGAGCCTGATGATTTTATAGAACAACTGGGCGAAAATGTATGGAGAATTGCAGGAGGAGCATCATTGGAAGATGTATCAGAGGCATTAAAAATATCTATTCCTTGTGATGAGTATGATACTTTAAATGGTCTTATATTCCACACACTTCAAAGAATTCCTGAAGATAATGAGGAGTTAGAGATTGATTTAATGAAAATCAAGGTTATTGAAATCAAGGATTTTCAGGTTAAAACTGCAACGGTAACAAAGAATGAAGATGTACAGATGTAAAAGAAAATGTTTGTAACAACTTTATATAAACACCAGAAACTACAAAGGAGATGATTACAATAGGAATCACAGAATATTTGCAATCGATTTCAGGAAATCCGCTTGCAATAATCACCGCAATTTTAACCTTGGGTGTTATATTGGTAAATGGATGGACAGACGCACCAAACGCAATTGCAACTTGTGTGTCAACTCGCTCTATTAAGCCGAGAAGTGCGATTATAATGGCAGCTATTTCCAACTTTTTAGGCGTTTTTGTTATGACAATGATTTCGGACAAGGTTGCTGCAACAATAAGCAATATGGTCGATTTTGGAACAGATACAGAGTCTGCTACAATAGCACTTTGTGCTGCACTTTTTGCAATAGTTGTCTGGGCAACTGCTGCATGGAAATTCGGTATACCAACAAGTGAGAGTCATGCTCTTATTGCAGGTCTTTCGGGTGCGGCTATTGCAATTCATGGCAGTATTTCAGGTATCAATGGTGCAGAATGGATAAAAGTAGTATATGGTTTGTTCTTATCAACAGTACTTGGATTTGTTGTCGGATTTGTTACATTAAAATTAGTTGAAAAGATATTCGGAAGATGTGACAGACTAAAAGCCAACAAAGGCTTTAGAATTGCCCAAAATTGGGGCGGAGCATGGATGGCATTTATGCACGGAGCACAAGACGGACAAAAATTTATGGGTGTTTTCCTTTTGGGAAATGCATTGAGTTCAGGATTAGGCGGAACAGAATTTTATATACCGGTTTGGCTTATGGTTGTGTGTTCGGTTGTGATGGCATTGGGCACATCTATGGGTGGATATAAAATCATCAAATCAGTCGGAATGGATATGGTTAAATTAAAAACATATCAGGGATTTGCTGCTGATGCTAGTGCTGCCTTTTGTTTGCTTTTGGCATCACTAACAGGTATTCCGGTAAGCACAACTCATACAAAAACATCATCAATTATGGGAGTTGGATTTTCAAAAAGAGCATCTGCTGTTAATTGGAAAATAGTTGGCGAAATGGTTATGACCTGGGTGTTGACTTTCCCTGGTTGTGGTATTTTGGCATATCTGATGGTTAAACTGTTTTTATTAATATTCTAAAAATACATAAAGAGGAGAATTGTTATGGCTAAAAAGAAATTTGATTATTTTAATTATTTTAAGGAAGTGTCTGATATAATATGCGAGGCTTCGGAGCATTTATATAACACACTTCATAAATTCCGTGCTGAAAACTTACAAAATGAGTTGGATAGTATGCACGAGATTGAACATCGTGCAGACTGTATGAAACACGAAATGACAAAATTATTGGCACACGAATTCATCACTCCAATTGAAAGAGAGGATATTGTATCTTTGGCGCAAAGTCTTGATTCAGTTGTTGACTCCATTGAAGATGTCATTTTGAGAATTTATATGTTTGATGTTAAGGAAATCAAAAAGGAAGCTATAGATTTTTCAGAGGAAATTATCAAATGTTCAAAAGAATTAAATATCGTTTTAGCTGAATTCAAGAATTTCAAGAACTCTGATAAAATAAGGGAATCAATTATTGCTGTCAACAATTTTGAGAGTGAGGGCGATAAAATTTTGATTAATGGTGTTAGAAACCTTTCTGTAAATCCACAATCAGACAGAGAACTTTTTGTCTGGACCGATATTTATGAACATTTTGAAGTATGTTTGGATGCTTGCGAAGATGTTACAGATATCATTGAAAGTGTAATTATGAAAAATACTTAATAATATAATTATTATATGAATAAGTAGGAGAGAGTTGATGAAATGAAGATGGGAATTGATTTTTTAAAGGGTGTCATTGTGGGAATTGGCGGTATTGCACCTGGGTTGAGCGGAAGTGTTATGCTGATTATTTTGGGGTTATATGAAAAAACCATCAATGCAATAGGAACGCTCTTTAAGAATTTTAAGAAAAATGTTTCGTTTTTAGTCCCTCTTTTTCTTGGATTTGGAATCGGAGTTGTTTTGTTCAGTAAGATTGTAGATTTTATGCTGAATAATTTTGAATTTGTAACAAGATATCTCTTTTTTGGATTAGTTTTGGGAACAATTCCTTTGTTTTATAAACAAGTGAAAAAAAATGGCTTTTCAAATAAATATTATGTTGTCATTGCTATATCTTTGTTGCTAGGTGTTTTCCTTTTCCACTACAATGACAATTGGTTTCCGACTGTTGAAAATCCAAACCTTATACAATCAGTTTTATTAGGTGTTGCAGTTGCAGGCTCATCAATTATCCCTGGTGTTGATAGTGCGGTTATTTTATCAGCCTTTGGATTATATGAACTGTATGTCAGCTCTTTGGCAGATTTTAACCTGAATATACTTATTCCTGCAGGAATCGGATTGGGTGTTGGTGCATTAGGTATATCCTTTGGAATGAATGTTCTCATTAAGAAATTCTATACTGTGACATTTTCAGTTGTTTTTGGATTATTCTTATCCATCATTCCAAAGGTCCTGAATGAAAGCTGTGCATATAATTCTGTAACAGATGTTTTTCTGTCGGTAATATTAGTTATTATAGGATTATTCATTTCCATATATTTTGAAGATATAAAAGGAAATAATCAAAAAATTAAAAAGTTATTTAAAAGCGAATAGGCAACAGCCTATTCGCTTTTTTTCGTATAAATTCTATTGAAATATTAGTCGATATATGTTATAATGCAAAGGTGTGATTATATTTATTTTTTAAACATAAAGAATACTGCACCCAAAATGCATAAAAATGCAAATAAGTAATTGATTGTAAACTTTTCCTTGAGGTACAGTACAGAGAAAAGTGAAAATACACTAAGTGATATTACTTCTTGAATAACTTTTAACTGTGCCGCAGTAAAATAATTGCTGCCGAGTCTGTTTGCAGGTACCTGGAATATGTATTCAAAGAATGCAAGTCCCCAACTGAATAAAATTACCGCCCACAATGCAGTACTCTTGAACTTAAGATGTCCATACCATGCAAATGTCATAAAAATGTTTGAAATAATCAAAAGACCAATAGGGTAAAGCGACTGTAACATATAAATTCCACCTTTATCTTAAAATCTTTGATAATTATACATCTTTTTTCTTGAAAAATCAATAGAATAAATTGATTATTGTCAAGAATGAAAGAAAATTAGATGTAATGGTAAGTTGTTTGGTGATTTTAAAGGTTTGATATACAAGGGATAAAAAAGCCTTTTCCTCGAGGGGAAGCCTCTAAAAAAACAAGAATTTTTATCCCTGGCTTAACACGAGTAAGAAATGTGTCGAAAGGTGTTGAATGATATAGAAAGGTGTAAGT
>JAZNGS010000226.1:0-22009 GCA_045576555.1 Clostridia bacterium
AGTTCTCAATTCGTGAGATATGTCTGAAATAAAACTTCGTCTTGTCTTTTCGTGTCGTTCAATTGAATCTGCCATATAATTAAAGCTTGATGCAAGCTGTCCTATTTCATCACTATCAGTTTTAATACGCCTTGAATAATCACCTGCAGCAATATCCAAAACCACCTTATTAATCTCTTTAATTGGTTTAGTTATTCGTCTGCTTTGGAAATAAGAGAATACAAAGCCTATAAAAACAGTCAAAATTCCGCCTATCACAAACATAAAAGTATAATCCCCAAGTCCATTCTCGGCATCAGGAATTTTTGTATTAAAGTATATGCCTCCGACAACAGTATTACGATATACTATCGGCGTCCCAACAACATATACCTTTTTCTTATAAATATCACCAAAATTTGATTTCTGTCTTATTGTCTCACCATCTAATAATCGTTTATTATAGTCTTTTGGAGTTCTTCGTATTCTTGCAGTTGTTGCATAGACCTCTCCTGATGCATCAATAACTGTTATGTCCGATTCGGTAAATCGCGAATATTGAACCAGGAGGTCATTATATATCCTATAATTTGCATAATTGGGATTTTCAATCTGCATAACAATAGTCATATTCTGAATAACCTGTGCAGCCTTCATATCAGTTTCAAATCGTCTGTCATCAGCATAATCAATTATGAATAAAATCATTGATGACAAAAAAGTTGCAAGTGAAACAAGAACTATTATGATGTTATTTAAAAATAGCCTTGTGAATAATGATTTGAACAAATTATCTCACCTCAAACTTGTATCCTACTCCCCAGACAGTTTTCAATGCCCAATTAGCCTCAACATTTTCTATCTTTTCTCTTAATCTCTTGATATGCACATCAACTGTTCTTGAGTCTCCGAAATAATCAAATCCCCAGACTTCCTCCAAGAGTTGTTCCCTTGTAAATACTCTGTTTGGATTAGATGCTAAAAAGTGCAATAATTCAAATTCTTTTGGTGGTATTTCAATTATTTCTCCGTTTAGTTTTAGTTCGTAGTTTGCTAAATTAACACTTATATTTTCATAAACTATTTCATCTGATGCGATATTCTTTTTTGAATCATATCTTCTCAAGACTGCCTTTATTCTTGCAATTAGTTCCTTAGTGTCAAACGGCTTAACCATATAATCGTCAGCACCCAATTCCAAGCCCAAAACCTTATCAAAGGTTTCTCCCTTGGCTGTGAGCATAATAATCGGAGTATCGCTTGTTTTTCTTATTTCCTTACATACCTGCCAGCCATCAGCCTCAGGCATCATAACATCTAATATAACAAGGTCAGGATTTTCTTTTTTGAAAGAGTCAATAGCCTGCTTTCCGTCAAATGTGATAATAGCAGAATAGCCTTCTTTTTCTAAATAAAGTCTTAATAATTCAACTATATTTCTGTCATCATCTGCAATCAAAATTTTTGCGTTTGGCATTTTATTTCTTCCTTTCTTTAGTATAAATCTACACTTTAATTATATAATATTTTTATAATCAAGTCAACAATTTAACAAAGTGAGTTTTTAAACTTTTATTGACTAATATATGTCCATTTTGTGACTTTATATATACAAAAAAGTATGCCCGACAGCATACTTTCTTCATAAATCAATCAATTTTATTTCCGCACTTTTTGCAAAACGATGCATCAGTTTCAATAATCGCTCCACAGCTTGAGCACACTGCTCCATTATGCATATCAGCAATCTTTCCCTTTATTTCATCAATTTCTGCCTGAAGCTCGTCAATCTTTTCGCAAAGCTCCGAAACATCACCATCAAATTCTGTACCTCTTTGATATTCGTCATATAACTTCTTTCCAAGCTCTGCCAAATTTTCCTTAATTCTTCCCTCAATTTCGGAAATGGTGTAGTTATATTTTGTTTTGTCAATAACTTTTTTTGTTTTATCAACTGCTTCCTTTGTCAGTTTTTCAGCCTCGTCCTTAACCTGTATTGCAGTTTTTTTAAGTTTATTTAAAATATCTTCCATAACAAAATCCTCCTTATATATTATCTCTTATTATATTGTATCATATTCCAAAAAAAATGTCCATAAAATATTTATAATTTAATGTCAAAAAACTCCGAAAAATAAATTTCGGAGTTTTAATAATTAATATACTCTTCTTGCACCTACATAGTTTGAATAACTGCAGATTTTTGATAATGCAACATAACAAACTCTCTTGCCTGGACTTGGTGCATGGATTACCTGTCCGCCACCAGCATAGATACCTACATGCGAAATACCGCTGCCCTTTGAGAAGAACACAAGATCTCCTGGTTGAAGATTGTTCTTTGACACAAAAACACCATTAGAATATTGTGACCTTGATGTACGATTAACTGAGATTCCAACCTGTCTGCACACATACTGAACAAGTCCTGAACAGTCAAATCCTGAAGGAGTTGTTCCTCCGTACACATATCTTACACCAATATATTTTTTAGCAGTATTTACAATTTGCTGTCCCTTTGAACTTGATTTAGGGTTAGCATTTACATTTGATGATTTGGTTGATGACTTTGTTTTTGTCTTTTTATTCAAATTATCATATGCTGACTTTGACATAACGCTTGATGACTTAATATAACCTGTTGTTCTATTATCACCATATGCAATTTTTGTCCACTCTGAACCCTCATCAACAATTAAGCAAGTGTCGCCCTTTGCAAAGGTCTTATAAACTGATGCACCGTCAACAGGCATACTCTTACATTCAGCAGATGCTTTTGTAATTATACCTTGCTTTGAAATAGCATTTATTCTTTCAATTCTCTTTTTTGAAACTTCTTCTCTCGAAACCATTCCGCCAAGACTTACATATTGTGAAGTTACATATCCGACATCATAGTTGTCTCCGTAATAAACTTTAAGCCAATCGTTTCCTGCAGACTCAATAACAAAAACCATATCTCCGTCTGCAACCTGGTCTATTATAACTGTGCCGTCTGTTCCTGCTCCGCTTCTTATGTTAAGTGCGCTTCCATCAACTTTGACAACACCTGTTTCATACATTACACTTTGCAACAAAATTTCTCTTGCTTCTTCATAAGAGGTTGTGACATATTCTTTTAAAACATATCCAACTTGACCATTATCACCATGCGGTATAACATACCAATCATCTGTTTCATCAATAATATCAATCATTTGACCGTATGTAATACTGCCAAGAATTTCAGAATCAAGACTTTCTCCTGCTCTGATGTTTAGCGAACCGGTTGTTGTTATAACATAGCCTGAAACAGGAACAAAAGGTCTTAAATCTTCGAGTCTTTCCTTTTCGGCTTCAAAACTATAATCTTTAAAATCTACAGGTTCAACAACTTTTTCGTCTATTGTTATTATTTCTAATTCTTCGTTTTCGTTAATTTCAGATACTGATAGATATTCGTTATCATCATCCATTTTGTTTGCCCTTGCAGATGAAATATCTGCAGCTTGATTAACTGCAAGTGTTCCAATCATCACTACTGCAAGCATACCGGCAAGCGTATGTTTGAAGTTTCTCATTCAACCTTCTCCTCTTTATTACTTAATTATTACACAAATATTATACTATACCAATATGCATTTGTCAAGTTTTTTGGGCTATTTTTTTAAAACTTTCGTAATCTTTTTGTAACAAAACTCCCAAAAACCCGCATAAATGCTTGGTTTTGGGAGTTTAAATTTTGTCAAATATTTTAATATTTTTATAGAATAAAAAGGTCACCTTTAATCAAATTTCGTAACAATTTCTTAAAAAATTTCTTTATTTTTTGCCTTCAATAAAATATGTCGCTTCCATATCCGCAACTGAAAGCGCAAATGCCAACGGAAACATTTCAAACGCCTGTCCGACAGAGCGAGCATCTTCAACACCCGAAAATCCCATATGATATCTTATAGCAAAAGCTTCTTCTCTTGTCAGCCTCATATATCCATTTATTATGTATACAGATTTTTCTCCATGTCCATATGGCATTTTATCATCAAATTCATATGTAGGGACTTTTATCCAAGTGCCTGTTTCATCTTTGACATTTCGAAATGAAGGCTTATAGCAATTAATTTTACAAACATCATGTAAAAGCGATACTATAGCAATAGTTTCTTCACTATAATTCATATCATAAAGACCTTTTGCTCTTTCTCTGTTAAGATAATCGCATAAACAGTCATATACATTTAAACTATGCTCTGCCAAGCCGCCCTCATATGCTCCGTGAAAACGAGCACTTGCAGGAGATGAAAAGAAATCAGACGATGGTGAGGTTAGGTATTCCCACATCTTGTCTGCTCCCTCTCTTTTGATTGTACTTTTAAATATTTCTTCAAATCTTTTTCTGTTATCCATATTAACCTCCTGTTATCAAAAATGCAGAAGTTCTATACTTCTGCATTTAAGTCTTTATTCTTCGTCAGGTGCGTCCCAATTGTGATATATATCCTGAACATCGTCGCTGTCTTCTAAAGTATCAATCATTCTCTGCATCTTTGTAATCTGGTCTTCGTCTGTCAATTCAACCATTGTCTGTGGAACCATTGTAATTTCAGCAGAAGAAAGTTCATATTTTGCTTCCAGAGCATCTCTTACCGCATGGAAATCAGCAGGGTCTGTTGTTATTTCATAACATTCATCCTCAACACTGATGTCCTCTGCACCGGCTTCCAATGCGTCCATAGTAATTGTATCTTCGTCAACAATATCTTTTTCAATAATAATCATACCTTTACGGTCAAACATAAAGCTTACACAGCCTGTTTGTCCCATATTTCCGCCGAATTTATCAAAAGCATGACGAACATCAGCTGCAGTTCTGTTTCTATTATCTGTCAATGTTTCAACAATAACTGCAACACCATTTGGTCCATATCCCTCATATGTAATATTTTCATAGTTATCGGTATCTGTGTCGCCCGCTGCTTTTTTAATTGTTCTTTGGATATTGTCGTTAGGCATATTGGCCGCTCTGCCCTTTGCAATGGCATCCTTTAAGCTTGAATTATTATCAGGGTCCGGACCTCCCGCCTTGACTGCAACAACAATTTCTCTTGCAATCTTTGTAAATATCTTTGCTCTTTGAGCATCATTAGCACCTTTTTTACGCTTAATTGTACTCCATTTTGAATGTCCTGACATTTTCTATTCCCTCCGAAAATTATTCTTCATCAGATATTTCATTATCCTGAATGTAGCTTTCAAAGCTTTCATAGCTTTGTTGCTTTTTCGGATGAGGATAATTAGATAATGATGGTTTTTTATGATATGATGTCTTTGCAGGTGCATTCTTAGGTGCAATAACAACCTTTCTGTAAGGGTCTTCTCCAACAGAGAAAGTTGTCACATCATTATTAGCTTGCAAAGTAGCATGAATTATTCTTCTCTCATAAGGATTCATAGGCTCAAGTGTATATTTTTTACCTGTTCTTACAACCTTATCAGCAAGTCTTCCTGCCAATGAAATCAACGCATTATATCTTTTTTCTCTATAATTTTCAGTATCAATTGTAACCTTGCAATATTCGTCTCTGTTATGATTAACAACTAATGATGTCAAATACTGCAAGCTGTCAAGAGTATCTCCTCTTTTGCCAATAATGATGCCCATATTAGCTCCTGAAAGCTCAATATTTAATTCATCACCATCAGATACTGCACTGATATCAACTTCAAGGTTCATATCATCAAATATCTGCATCAAAAATGCCTTTGCTTTGTAACTGTCAGCATTTTTTACAGTCACTTCAATAACTGCTTCCTTTGAACCGAGTCCCAAAAATCCTTTAGTTCCCTCTTCAACTGTAGCAAATTCTACTTCATCTTCTGTTAAGCCTAATTCTTTTAATGCTAATTCTTTAGCCTCTTCAACGCTTTTTGCGCTTATTTGTATTTTTGTCTCGTACTTTGACAACAAAATCATCTCCTTTTGAATCAAAATATTTGGATAAAACAAATTGTTGAGCCATTTGCAATATATTAGAAACTATCCAATATATACCCATTCCTGAAGGAAGGGAGATTGTGAAAAATCCTGTCATAATAGGCATCATCAAATTCATTGTTTTATTCATTTGAGCAGTTTGATCATCTTTATTCTGGCTTGACTGACCTGACATAGCTTGTGTTTGCTTTGTAGAAAGCCAGGTTGTTAAAACTGCAAGTGCAGGAATTATTAAAAGTGCGATTGTTCCTATTTGTGAATAATCTCCGCTTGTCAATGCGCTAAATCCTGCAGAAGGAACTTTTGATAGATTTAGTCCCAAGAAATCAAAATTAATCGTCCATGCATCCGCTGCATCAAGCACTCTTTCACTCCAGGTTGCTAATTGAATTTGTGCATTTTGGAACAATTTTTCCGCACTCATAGATGCATATGAGCCAAGCTCATTTGGAAATTTCTCGCCCATCAATTTAACAATATTGTTGATTTTGTCAACAACACCTGCATCTGTTATACTAACATGCAACAAATATTTAATAGGTGCCTGAATAACTCTGTAAAGACCGATTAAAACAGGCAATTGAATAAGCATTGGCAAACATCCGCCCGCCATACTCACATCGTTATCCTTATATAACTTCATCATTTCCTGCTGAAGTTTTTGTTGGTCATTTGCATACTTTTTTTGCAATTCAACAAGATAAGGTTGAATTTTTTGTTGTTTTCTCATAGCCTTTTGGGATTTTATATTTAGTGGCAATAATAACAACTTAATTATTATTGTAAATATAATAATTGAAAGACCATAATTTTCAACCAATCGATATATAAAATCAATTATGTAACCCAAAGGTATGGTTATTATTTCAAATAAATTTAACATTTACTTCACTCCAAATTTAATCTAACGGGTCATACCCGCCCTTACAAAACGGATGGCATCTTAAAATTCTTAAAGTAGCTTTAAAAACACCTTTAACTGCTCCGTATTTTTCTATTGCCTGTATGGCATACTCGGAACAGGTCGGAATAAAACGACAGCATGCAACACCCTTATATTTTGAAATGTTTTTTTGATAAAACCTTATTATTCTAATTAATATCTTTTTCATTTTCTTCAAACAATCCTAATGACGAAAACGCAAACTCCAAATCTTTAATAATATGTTTTTGTTTTGAGGTTATTGCCCTTGTCCTAGCAACCAAAACAATATCATATCCAACCAAAAGCCTGTCCTCCAAAAGACGATACCCTTCTCTTAAGAGTCGTTTAACCCTATTTCTTTTGACTGCTTTTCCAATAGATTTGCCGCAAGTTATTCCAAGACGATTTAAATTAGCGCGATTTTTGAGTGCATATATAACAACATTACCCCTAACAACACTCATACCGCGATAATACAGTCTTTTAAAATCCTTATTTAATTTAATGGATTTAGTTTTTTTCATATTCACTCGCCTATTTGTTTTTTAATCGAAAATAATAGAATAAAATTCCCTATGTTGACAAAAAAGGCAAAAAGTCAGAGAGCATATGCCTCTATACTTCTCGCCCCGCTCGCTGCTTATTTGTTTTACGCTGAAAGTTTCTTTCTTCCAATTCGTCTTCTTCTGGACAAAATCTTTCTGCCTGATGCAGTTCTCATTCTTTTTCTGAAGCCGTGCTCCTTGCTTCTCTGTCTTTTTTTAGGTTGATAAGTTCTCTTCACTTTCTGCACCTCCCAATAATTTAATAGTCAAATCGTCTATCCGATACAAAATAGACATCGTTCTAATTATATATGGTTTTTCCATAAATGTCAAGCTATTTTTAATATTTTTATTTATTTATTTATTATTTTGCCTCTTTTAGTAATATTTCCAATTCATTTTTATTAAACTTATACTTATTATCACAGAATTGACAGGTAAGTTCAGCCTCTCCCTGCTCCTCTATAATTGACTCCAATTCTTCCTTGCCTATCGAAATCAACGCTTTTTCCATTCTGTCTTTAGAACATTTACATTCATATTTAGGAGTAATGGTTTTGTTTTCCATAATCATATCAAAGCCATCTGTAATGGTAAACAAAATGTCTTCTGCACTCATACCTTTGTCAATCATTTCTGTAATAGGTGGGAGTTTTGCAATAATGCTCTCAAGTTTTTCTGCAATTTCTTCTGTTGCCTCAGGCATTAGCTGAATCATAAACCCACCTGAAGCCTTAACGCTCATATCAGGATTTACTAAAACACCCAGAGCAATAGCAGTCGGAACTTGCTCACTTGTTGCATAATAATATGTCAAATCCTCTGCTATTTCACCACTCACTATCGGCACCTGACCAACATATGGTTCTTTCATTCCCAAGTCTCTTATAACATTTAAATATCCTTTACCAACAGCTCCGCCAACATCTAACTTTCCATTTTCTTTTCTTTCAGGGTCTGCCGTAGGATTTACAACATAACCTCTGACTTTTGATTGGCTATCAGTAACTGCAACAACACTTCCCAATGGTCCGTCACCTTTAAACTGTATTGTTGTTGTATCAGTTTCATTCTTTAGTCCTGCACCCATAATTGCAGAAACAGTCAGTGTTCTTCCTAATGCCGCTGTTGCAGTTGGATAAGTTTTGTGTATTCTTTGAGCTTCATTCACCAAATCTGTTGTTACTGCGACAAATACTCTTATCGCACCATCCATCGAATTGCCTCTTATAATTACATCTGACATTTTGTTCTTCTCCTATTTTTAATTTTTCTGTTGTAGAACATTTATTTCAACATCAATGCTTCTATAACTTTCAGGAATATAAATTCCATCATATTCCCCAAGTTGAATTGTATATTTCTGTTTTCCAGGAACTAAATTAATAACATCCCCAAAATTCGCTGTTATTGTCTTAATACTTCTTCCTGCATCATTTACTATTCCCACATCAATTTTATCAAAACTCTGACTTACCAGTTCATATGAGGAATTACCACTTACATCATAAGGAAGGTTAACATGAACATCAACAGTGGTTTTAGGATGCAATTTATTATCAACCTTGATATCTCCTGCATCATAATAAATATCATTTACTATATCAACCTTTTCCCCATTTACAGATTCAAACACAGGTGTTACAAGAATTTCTGAATCTTCGGTTAGCGAAGAAACATCAACATACAAAGTTGCCCTACCAATTTTTGAGAGATCATTCTTTGCTCCGCTAATTTTTACTTTTTTAATATCAGGAACAGATTCAACTACATAAGATTTATTTTTATCTGCATTATCCTGAACAACTTTGACATTTATAGTTTTGTCGACTATCTTCTCAATTTTAACACCAACGCTCAATGTGTTTCTTTTTGAAACATACACCGCACTTGACGGAATATCAAAAGCAGGAGTTAGCTCATATTTGCCTGCATTCTCAATTTTAGATAGGTCAACACTTGCACGGACACTATCCATTACCGATATCAAATCTCCTCGTCTGCCGCGAATTTTGACCGATGCTTTTCCTATAGAATTCCTGTCAACAATCATAAGTCCTTTGGATAAAAGATTTTGTTCCCCTGTCATATGAATTTCCAGGGAATTTACATTTATATCCATCAATGCATCTTCTGTATATGTTACAAATAACCATAGCACTAATGCTGCAAAAACAGAAAGCAATTTTAATACAAGTTTTTGCTGGTTTGGCTTATCTTTCATTTTTATTCCTCCTTCTCAATTTGATTTTATCAAGTTTTGAAGAATTTTTTGCAGGTTTTAAGAGTGCTCTTTCAATTGCATTTTTCAAAGTATTTTCGTTAAGATTTCTTGTGAGAGTTCCATTGATTGCAACTGAAATTTTGCCCGTCTCCTCACTAACTACAATGACAACAGAATCCGATACCTCAGAAACTCCTATAGCTGCTCTGTGTCTTGTTCCAAGCTCTCTCGAAAGATTTTTGTTTGAAGTCAGTGGCAACACGCAACCTGCTGAATAAATGCGGTCGTCACGAATAATTACCGCTCCATCATGCAGTGGTGTTTTCGGAACAAATATATTTTCTAACAATGCTGCGGTAATCTCTGCATTAAGAATTGCACCTGTATCAGCAACATCGCCAAGTTTTGTCTCTCTTTCCAAGACAATTAGTGCTCCTGTTTTTGTCTGTGACAGATTAACTGTTGCCGAAACAAGTTCCTTTATAACCTTTTGAATTTCCTCGCCATCCATTTGTCCGGCAGAAAAGTCAATCAGTTTTCCGACCTTTGAATGTCCGACTTTCTCAAGCATACTGCGAAGTTCCGGCTGGAATATTACAACAACCATAAACAATCCGACCTGCATGATATTTTTAAGTATATAGTTTATAACAGTGAAATTGAGCCATGTGCTAATTTGTAAAACAACAAGCAAAATCGCAACTCCTTTTACAAGTTGCATTGTTCTTGTTTCTCTTATCATTTTTAAAATCTGATAGATAAGTACCGTCACTATTATTATGTCAATTATATCCGTCACCTTAATGAGCTGTATGAATTTACCCATATAATCAAATACTCTTTCCAACACATTCACTCCCAACAATTTATACTTCCTTCAACTTTATCATATTTATTATACAACACTTTTTTGTCTGTGCCAATAGATTTTCAAGATTTTTTATTTTAAGTTTTTGTAACAAAAAAAAGAGGATGTATTAAAACATCCTCTAAAAAATTTTATTTTACTCTTCTTCTTTTTGGATTGTATCCTTATGAGAAAGACTGATTTTGCCTGTCTTTTCGTCAATTTCCATTACCTTTACAGTCAATATCTCGCCAACTTTAACAACATCCTCTACCTTTTCAACTCTCTTATGAGCAAGTTTTGAAATGTGACAAAGACCATCTTTTCCAGGTAAAATCTCAACAAATGCACCGAATGGTTGAATTGTCTTAACAACACCCTCGTAAATTTCACCCACTTCAGGCTCTTTAACAATCATTTCAATAGCATTTCTTGCCGCATCTCCTGATTCCTGATTAACTGCAAAGATGTGGATTGTTCCGTCATCTTCGATGTCAATTTTAGCACCTGTATCAGCAACAATCTTTTGGATTACCTTACCACCCTGACCAATAACTTCTCTTATCTTATCAGGGTCAATATGCATTGTGCTTACCTTTGGAGCATAAGGAGAAAGTTCTGGGCGAACTTCCGGAATTGCCTTTAACAAAATATCATCAATAATATAATATCTTGCATCCCTTGTCTTTTCCAATGCTTCTTTAATAACCTCATATGGAAGACCATCATTTTTAATATCAACCTGAATAGATGTGATACCTTTCTTTGTTCCGGCCACCTTAAAGTCCATTTCTCCATAGAAATCTTCAAGGCCCTGGATATCTACCATAGTAGTGAAACCGTCTTCTGTTGTGATAAGTCCGCATGAAATACCTGCAACAGGAGCTTTAATCGGAACACCTGCAGCCATAAGCGCAAGAGTTGAGCCACACACACTACCTTGTGATGTTGAACCATTTGAACTCAACACTTCTGATACAGTTCTGATTGCATATGGGAATTCTTCTTCGCTTGGCAATACAGGAACTAATGAACGCTCTGCCAATGCACCATGTCCGATTTCTCTTCTTCCCGGACCTCTTGATGGTTTTGTTTCACCAACTGAATATGATGGGAAGTTATAATGGTGCATATATCTCTTTGTATCATCTTCATCAATACCATCTAACTTTTGCATTTCAGCCAAAGGTGCCAATGTTGCAACTGTCAACACCTGTGTCTGACCTCTTGTGAACATACCTGAACCATGAGTTCTTGGCAACAAATCAACCTCTGCTGCCAATGGTCTGATTTCATTAAGACCTCTTCCGTCAACTCTTCTTCCCTCAACAAGCCATGCTCTTACAATTTCTTTTTGCATCTTGTAAAGAATTTCACCAAGCTGTTCTCCTATATCAGGGAACTGTTCTGAAAGAGCTTCGAGAATTTCGTCTTCAACAACACCCATTCTTTCATCTCTAATGTTTTTGTCATCAGTATCAAGTGCAACCTTAATCTTGTCATATGACATTGCCTTGATTGCATTCCAGATTTCCTGATTAACTGTGTGAGCCTCATACTCGAATTTTTCTTTTCCTATTTCCTTTTGAATAGACTCAATGAAATCACAAATCTCGATAATTTGTTCGTGAGCGAATTTGATACCTTCAAGCATAACATCTTCTTCGATTTCATTTGCTCCGGCTTCAATCATGACAACCTTTTCTCTTGTACCTGCAACAGTTACCTGCATTTGAGATTTTTCTCTCTGTTCAACTGTAGGGTTGATGATATATTCTCCGTCAACCAATCCCAACCAAACACCGCCGATCGGACCATTCCATGGAATATCTGAAATTGAAAGTGCGATAGATGTACCGATCATAGCTGCTACTTCAGGAGGATTGTCCTGTTCAACAGAAAGAACTGTTGCAACAACACTTACATCATTTCTTAAATCTGCAGGGAACAAAGGTCTTATAGGTCTGTCTATAACACGGCTTGTCAAGATTGCCTTTTCTGAAGGCTTACCCTCTCTTTTAACATATCCGCCAGGAATTTTACCGACAGAATATAATTTTTCTTCATAATCAACACTCAAAGGGAAGAAATCAACTCCCTCTCTTGGTGTTCTTGAAGCTGTTACATTGACCATAACAACTGTATCACCATATCTTACCAAACAATGTCCGTTTGTGAGCATTGCCATCTTGCCTGTTTCAATGACAAGGGGTCTCCCTGCCAAAGTTGTTTCAAAAGTTTTAAACATTTGTCTTTTCTCCTTTATAATATATTTGAAGGAAACGACTTTATTTTAGCAGATAGGCACAATGTCCGAGCCTTCAGCCATTCTGCTTATTTGCTAAATATCGTCAGTTTCCAATCATTCGCTTTTGCAAAAGAAGCAAGCGAATATCCAAAAAGAGACCCGCTTGCCTTTTATTGCTTTTATTATTTTCTAAGTCCTAATTTGTTAACCAAATCACGATATCTTTCGATATCCTGTGACTTAAGATATTGAAGTAGGTTTCTTCTCTTACCAACCATCATCAAAAGACCTCTTCTTGAGTGGAAGTCCTTTTTGTGTTCGTTAAGATGTTCATTGTTCAAGTGATTGATTCTTTCAGTCAAAAGAGCAATTTGAACTTCAGGAGAACCTGTATCTCCTTCGTGAGTTGCATATGTTGCAATAATTTCCTGCTTTCTCTCTTTAGTCATGGTTTTCACCTCCTATGATTAATAATCCCCTTATGCCGAGAAACCGTTGGTGATTCGGTTATCCAAGCTATAGGTTTGATAAAATTTTAATTTTTCTAAGCAATACAACTTATTATTTGTTTCTGTTGAAACGCTTGTTGAATTTTTCAACTCTACCACCAGTATCAACAAGTTTTTGTTTACCTGTGTAGAATGGGTGACACTTTGAACAAATTTCGACTTGGATATCTTCCTTTGTTGAACCTGTTTCGATTACTTCACCACAAGCGCATCTGATAGTTGTTTGCTTATAATCAGGATGAATTCCTTCTCTCACGGCATTCCCCTCCTTATAAGATTTTTTTAGCTCACAACAAGCCATTTAATAGTATAACACACATTTTTTTCTTTTGCAAGCATTTTTTTAATTTTTACAAAAAAATTTAAAAAAATTGGAACAAGCATAGCTTGTTCCAATATGGCGACTCGGATGGGGCTCGAACCCACGACCTCTAGCGTGACAGGCTAGCGTTCTAACCAACTGAACTACCGAGCCAAACAGCTTTTATATAATAACACAATTTTTGTTGTTTGTCAATATATTTTATAAATTAAATTTATCGTCTTTCTAGTCATTGAATAAATATTTGTTATACGGAAAAAATAACAAATATACAATTTATGGAAGGCGGTATTTTTATGTCAGTCAGAACAGACCTTGCACTTGAGGCAAGAGAGTTATACTCAGAAAATGCAAAGGATAAGGAAGAAATAAACGGAGTTGATGTCAAAATCACAAAAAACGAAGGAATTACAACAACAAAAATTAAAATAACAAACGAAAATGGAATTCGAGCATTGGGAAAACCGATAGGAACATATGTAACAATTGAGGCTCCTGACATAAAATATAGCACAGAGATATATGAGCAGGCCTGCAGACTTTTGGCAGATGAAATAAAAAATCTTACCAAGATAGAATCAAAAACAAAAACTCTTGTCGTTGGTCTTGGCAACAAGAGAATTACTCCTGATGCCCTGGGTCCCGATGTTGTTTCAAAACTTATGGTCACTAATCATATGAAGGAACAATTTAAAGATTTTTTAAATGAGGACATAACCTCCGTCTGTGCTATTGCACCGGGTGTTTTAGGTACAACAGGTATGGAAACTGCACAAATCATTAAAGGAGTTATAGAACAGGTAAAACCTGACCTCGTTATTGCGGTTGATGCATTAGCTTCAAGAAGTCTTGACAGAATAAGCACAACTATTCAGTTATCAAACACAGGAATAAACCCAGGTGCAGGTGTTGAAAACTCCCGAGCAAAACTTGATGAACACACCCTTGGGGTTAAAGTTCTTGCAATCGGTGTTCCTACAGTAGTTGATGCGGCAACAATTGCAAGCGATTCTATTGATATGGCAATGAATGATATAAATAAAGATGTTTTAGGTGATGAAAAGAAAAATCAACTTATTAAAGAGGCTTTATCAAAAAATATCGGTTCATTAATGGTAACACCAAAAGACATAGATTCTGTTATTGAAAAGACTTCAAAAACTGTTGCAAATGGTATCAATCTTGCTCTTCATAAAAATTTAACATTTGAAGACATAGAAAGCTTTGTCGGATAGTTGACATATCTAAAATTTAGATGTAAAATAATGGATGTAAATTATATTTAAGGAGACTTATTAATTTGGAAACAATAAAAATAAATGACAACATTTCTCTTCATTATATTGAGATGAAAAAGCTAAAAACAAATGTGGTAGGAGTATATTTAAGAAGACCTCTTTGCAAAGAAGAGGCCTCCAAAAATGCTGTTCTTTCCTATCTTCTAAAAAGCGGATGCAAAAATTATCCTACTACATTAGAAATAACCAAACACTTGCAAAACTTATATGGTGCAACACTTAATTCAGGGGTTGTGAAAAGCGGTGACAATCAGGTTGTATTCTTTAACGCTGAAACAATTTCCGATAAATACGCGCCTGAAAACGAAAAGCTTACAAACGAACTTTTAAATCTTTTACTAAATGTTATTTTCAAACCCCTTGCAACCGAAAATTCTTTTAAAAAAGATTTAGTCTTGCGCGAGAAAAAAACTGTTATTGATAAAATTAACTCATTAATAAATGATAAGAGAAATTATGCACAAATGCGATGCAACCAAGAAGTTTGCGGTGATGATGTTTATTCACTTGCAAAATTTGGCACAAAAGAAGGCGTAGAAGAAATAGACGAAAAAAATCTCTTCACTCACTACGAAAACATTATATCATCTTCTCAAATTGATATTTTTATTTCAGGAGAAGCGGATATAAATGAAGCAAATTCATTGATAAATAATTTCGTGAAAAATATCAAATTTGAAAAAGCAGATGCAATCAAGACCAATGTTATAAATAAGACAGACAAAGTTAAGAATATTAAGGATACTCTCGATGTTACCCAAGGCAAGCTTTCAATCGGTTTCACAACAGGTATTAGTGCTAAAGACAAGGACTACCCTGCATTAGTTGTTGCAAACAGCATCTTCGGCGCAGGCACTCACTCAAAGTTATTTAATAATGTGCGCGAGAAATTGAGTCTTGCCTACTACGCATCAAGCAGTCTTAATAAATTTAAAGGACTTATGTTTGTTAATGCAGGAATTGAATTTTCTAACTTTGATAAAGCCTACGATGAAACAATTGCTCAATTAAGGGCACTTAAAAACGGCGAGATTTCCAACGAAGAAATATCCTCTTCAAAAAATGCTATTGTGAATAGTCTAAACGCATACTACGACGACCAGATATATATGCAGATGTATGCTTTGGATTGCATATATCTTGGAATTGACTGTGATATTGAGAAATATAAAGAAGATATTTTAAATATCACCATTGACGATGTTATGAGAGTTGTTCCAAACATATCTCAAAACACAGTATATTTTTTAGCCGGTAAAAAACAATAGAAAGGAACTTTTAAAAAATGGATATGATTTGCAATAAAAATGTTAAAACCGGTGAAGTTCTTTATTACAAGAAACATTCAAGCGGTCTTAATATATATATTATGCCAAGAAAGGGTTATAACTCAAGCCATGCAATCTTCGGCACAAAATATGGTTCTGTAGACTCTGAATTCATCGTCCCAGGAGAAAATTCTCCAACCAAAGTACCTGATGGAATTGCGCACTACCTTGAACACAAATTATTCGACCAGCCCGATGGCACAAATGTCTTTGACAGTTTCTCAAAATTGGGTGCAAATGCAAATGCATTCACAAGTTTTAATATGACTGCATACCTATTTTCTTCAACCTCAAATTTCTCCGAAAATTTAAAGGTTTTGATGGACTATGTTCAAAAGCCATATTTCACTAAAGAAAGTGTGCAAAAAGAGCAGGGTATTATAGGTCAGGAAATTAATATGTATGATGACAATGCAGATTGGAAAGTATTTTTTAATCTTCTTTCGTGTCTATACAAAAATAATCCTGTTAAATTAGACATTGCAGGCACAATTGATTCAATCTCCAAAATAGATGAAAACCTGCTTTATAAGTGCTACAATACTTTTTACAATCTATCAAATATGACCTTATTTGTAACAGGCGATTTTGACGCAGAAGAAATTTATGATGTTATAGATAAGTCCATATTAAACAACAATCCTTTCAACGAGGAAATAAAGAGAATATATCCTGATGAACCAATTGAAATAGCACAAAAAAAGAAAGAAGTTAATCTTTCAGTTTCGATGCCTATGTTTATAATTGGATTTAAGGATAATGACTGTGGATTTGGTGGAGACAGACTTTTAAAGAAAGCTATAGAAACAGAAATTCTTTTAAAAATGATTTTTTCAAAAAGCTCACCCTTATATGAAAAACTATATAACGAGGAATTGATTACCCCTCCATTTTCTGCAGATTACACTGCTCAAATTGATTATGGCTATTCTGCCATTGAAGGACAATCAAAAAAACCGCAAAAGGTATATGATGAGATAATAAAATACATTGATGAGCTTCATAATAAAGGCTTATCAGAAGATGATTTCATAAGAGCTAAAAAGGTTGTCTGGGGAAAATATATTAAATCATATAACAACATTGAAGATTTTGCACACCAATTCCTTTCCTACAGTTTTATGGATATTGATTATTTCAGATACTATGATGTCTATAAAACTATAACCTTTGAAGATGTCAAAAAGAGATTTAGTGAGCATTTTAATAATGAATTCAGCGCAATATCAATTGTAAATCCAATTGAATAAAACAAAAGCAGTCAGTTAACTGACTGCTTTTTCAATATCTATAAATTCCAATGGATTTTGGGGCACATTATCATATCTTATTTCAAAATGACAATGCGGACCTGTGCTGTTACCTGTATTGCCAACTAATGCGATAATATCGCCTTGTTTAACCAAATCACCGACAGAGCTTATTATTTCACTACAATGAGCATAGTATGTCATATATCCGTTTTTATGGTCAATCTTTACAAGCAATCCGTATGTTCCGCAGTCGCCTGTAAAAATAACAGTCCCGTCATCAGAAGCCATAATAGGAGTTCCTGTTTTTGCAGCAAGGTCGATTCCGCCGTGAAGTCTTCCCCATCTTTGCCCAAAGCCTGAAGTGAATATCCCATCAAGCGGTTTAGAAAAAACGCCTGTCCCAACTCCGCTCGGCTCTATTTTCACCTCTTCGATAACATCAGTGTATTCGATTTCTTCGCCTATGATATTGGTTGTATTCAGTTCATCTATATCTTCATACCCGCCAACACCAAGGCCATGCACTGCTACTGTGATGAATACATAAATAAAAATTGCTACTGTTGTGCTTTTTAATTTTTTCAACATATATCTTCCTCATAAAATCAAAGTATATGTTATATTATATTCGCACAACGCAATAATTATTACAAATTTATTAAATGTCCTTAATTACAATAAATCTCCTTTTTAAGTATACCTATGTATTTTAAATTTCTGTAGTTTTCATTATAATCAAGTCCATAACCAACTGCAAATTCATCAGGAATTATCTTTCCCTGATATTCAACTTTGACATCTGCTACCCTTCTATCAGGCTTATCCAGCAAAGTGCAAATTCTGCAAGTTTTTGGTTCTCTTTCGGATAACACCTCTTTTAATTTATACAGTGTGTTTCCGCTGTCAATTATATCTTCAATAATCAACACATTTTTTCCCTTGATATCACACTCAACATCTTGTTTGATATTGATAAATCCGCTTGATGAAGTTCCTGCACCATAGCTTGATACTCTCATAAATTCGATAGAAACAGGCATATCAAGCTCTCTGATAAGGTCGGACGCAAACAAAAGACTGCCTTTCAAAATAATTATAACTGTCAATTCTTCTCCACTATAATCTTTATTAATTTTCTCTGAAAGATTTTTGATAATATCTTTTATCTCTTGTTCAGAAACCAAAATATCCTGAACATCTTTATGTAATTTGATTTTCATAAGTTCCTCCTAAAATCATACTACTGTTGAATTTGTTTTAACCAAGAAATTCAAATTTTAGTGTCTGTGTTTTTGATTCGTCCGGTTTTATGAATTCAAGAATTCCCTTGTCTCTCATTACATCTCTTCCGTCAGGAGTGCAGTTTGCCGGCTCAAGCCCCATCGCATAATCATATTCACCCAACATTTTCCATTGAGTAAAATACTTAAGCTCGTTTGTATCGAAACTCATTTTCATACCTTTTTTTATGTTGGGGTTGTATATGCTAACCTCTGCCTTTTCTGAAAATTTATGATAAAAACACATTTCTTCATAATCAGCTTGCGGGCCTTCCACCTTCATACAGTCATCCAGTCTGGTCGCAGCATGTTCATTTCGCGGAATCACTTCACTTGATGAAATTTTTATATCTGTATCTTCACACAAAAGCGGATAACCCATGTTGCAGTGATATAAAATTTGATATGGTGCTTCCTTTGAACCTATATTTTTAACAGTATCAGTCATTGTAAATTTGTTTTCATTAAGAGACACTACATATTCTCTTTCTAATATAAGCTTATGAGAAAAGATGCGCGCATCCCGTACCATTGCCCTGATGTGAATATTGTTATCATCAATCATATACGAATAATTTTCACAAGGAGTATTTGATATAGTTCCGTGAAGCGGAAGTTGCTCACCGTTGTCAGTACAAGGACTTCCCACCGCAGTGAGTCCGCATGTGGTGCAAAATCCAGCTGTGAAAGATTTTAAAAATCCAACTCCGTCTTTGTCATAGTACTCCGGAGAAACATATCCGCAAGCCGAAATAAAACTAAAATTATCACCTTTTAAACTAAGTCTTGTAATATCTGCACAACGGTCGAGGGAAACCCAAAACTCAAGTCCCTTACCATTTCTTACATATAACATACGCATACCATCGCCTTTGCCTCCGGTAAGTCGCATTTCCTCTACTCCGTAAATTTGTGTTGGATTACCTATGTACTTATTCATAAACTACTTCCTCCTTGTCTACAAATCTAAAATTATTATAACAGAAAACTTTCCGAAATTCAATAGCATATGACATATTTCAACAATATTATGATGAAGTAACAAAGTAACTTGACTTGCTAATATATTTTGCCGATTGAAAATGTTGATGAGATATGATATAATAGGCATATTCTAATATTATGTGAGGAGGTAAGGCGTTGCAATCAACAAGATATGCATTATTGGATTTTATAAGAGGAATTGCTCTTATAAATATGATATGTTACCATCTCATATGGGATATAGTCCACATTTTTGGAGTCGAAATAAATTGGTATACCTCAACGATAGGTTATATATGGCAACAATGTATCTGCCACACATTCATATTTCTTTCCGGATTTTGTTTTGATTTAGGAAAAAGAAAAGTAAAAAGAGGTATTACCATATTAGCTGTATCCTTTGTCATAACAGCGGTAACTGTTATTTTTATGCCGGAGAATACCATTTTGTTTGGAGTTCTTACACTGATAGGAAGTGCATCACTTTTTATGATTCCTGCAATCAGGATTTTTGACAAACTCAACAATTATGTAGGACTCACCATAATGCTGACCGTTTTTGTGCTGACAAGGCACATATCAAGCGGAACAATCTCACTTGGAGCGATAACAGTTCCAAAAAGTTGGTATGCTAATATATTTACCGCATATCTTGGATTTCCTCCCAATGACTTTGTGTCACAGGACTATTTTCCAATCATTCCGTGGATATTTTTATATATAGCAGGATATTATTTTTACCGGATTATAACAAAACAAGGTTGGACTAAACCTCTGGCCTTTAGCTTGTGTCCGCCTGTTGAATGGTGCGGCAGAAAATCGCTAATTATTTATGTAATTCATCAGCCAATTATTTATGCAATCCTCAAATTATTTTTATTCCATTAAAATTAAAAAAATTGCCGGAAAGGTCGACTTTACCTCTCCGGCATATATTTTTTATTCAATAATTTCATCCTCCATAAGCGGCTTCAAGGTTTTAACAGACTCCCAGACAAAAAACCTTGCAAGGCTATAATTTTCTTTTACATTAAAGTAAATAGTGGAATTATCGCTAGTCGCAGAACAGGCTTTAACAAGCATACCGTCCTCACCATAACACCCTAAAAACACGATTGCTCCAACAGGAATAGTATCAGGCTCAATAACAAATGTTTTTCCTTGTTCT
This sequence comes from Clostridia bacterium, assembly GCA_045576555.1. Classification (GTDB taxonomy): domain Bacteria; phylum Bacillota; class Clostridia; order UBA1381; family UBA1381; genus RGIG1988. The sequence continues at coordinate 20,885 of JAZNGS010000226.1, forward strand.
ACACCAACAATATATCCTGGAAGGAAAGAACCCGCTCCCAGCGTTGGGGTTATAGTTTCTGTTTCAATAGTAACGGTAACTGTTGTTGCAATATTCAACGGAGTTGGATCTTCGACCTCGATATAATACTTTTTCCCAGCAACAAGGCTATACTCAAAACTTTTCGGATTATCGGTTCCGTAGGTAGTATGTTTAATTTGATTTTTTGCGTCATCATACATATAGGCCGTAGTAGAACCTTCTGATGCTTCAAATGTGAATGTGTGCTTTCCCGAAATTTTTGCCACAATTTCATAATATATAGGATCTTGTCCGCCTGAAAATCCTATAGTATAGCTTTCATTGGCATTAGCAATAATTGCTCTTTCAAATGAAGTTCCGTCTCTTTCCTGCCACGCAGCATAAAGAGTTTTTGCGTCTCCGACATAGTAATATGGGAAAGTGACAGGACTTCCACTAAGTTCTTCATTGTCATACCATCCTGCAATAACTAAATCTCCATTCCTTATTTCAAGCGGTTTAAAGATTGCATAATCTGTAACATCAGGAATGTTTGTATCGCAGTTTGTACAAAATTTGAAAGTCTTCTTTATTGGATAACATTTAACATTCGCATTTTTGAGAACATCGTTATAGGTATCATCTATTGAAATGCTTGTCCAGTCTGAAGGGTGACCACCATAAAATACTGTTGTAAAAGATGTACAATTATAAAATGCTTCAGAATTAACTGTTTTCAAAGATTTCGGTATATACATTCCTGTAAGACTTGTGCACCCAGAGAATACTTGTGAATCAATGATCTCTATATTATCAGGAAGTGTTATTCCGCCGAGATTTGCGCAGTTATGAAACGCACCATAACCTATGCTATTCACTGTCTGTGGCAAAACTATATTAACAAGGCTTATACAATCTTTAAACATATCATAGGTAATCTCGGTTGTTCCATAAGGAATCTTTATGCTCATAAGTGATTTACAACCTTGAAATACAGAATCTCCAAAAGTTGTAAGCGAATCAGGAAGTGTTATGTTTTTAATTCTTCTACAGTTCATAAATGCATAACCATCAATTTCCGTCAATTTTGATGAAAGTTTTATAGTAAGTCGGATCGTAGCCATG
>JAZNGS010000227.1:0-7627 GCA_045576555.1 Clostridia bacterium
GTTACAATTTATGCACTTTATATTCCTATGTTTATAGTATGGATGAAGAACGAAAAGGAACTTGGTGTATTTAAACGATTTATACTTCCTATTATAGCAATAATTGCTTGTGCATTTATCGTTTTCATGGCAATTTATGCACACGGAATTGATCCGTATATGGCGGCAAAACAGAATGGAACTTTCTCATTCCCTGTGTTATTCTACCTCATTGTATTTGCAATTATAATGCTGATTGGTGCGGTTTTCAGAAAATCAAGGAAATAATTTTAAAGAGTATATGCCGTACATTTTATAATGTACGGCGTATTTATGATTTGTTTGATATATCAACAAAATGTTTGGGGTGATGATATGCAGAATTTATCAGAAAAGGATTATGAAATTCTTGAATTTATAAAAGATGAGCTTGTTAAAAACGGATTTCCGCCATCAGTTCGTGAAATTAGTGAAAAGGTTGGATTAAAATCAACTGCGACAGTTCATGCAAGACTAAGAAAACTTGAAGAACACGGAAAAATTGTCAGAGATGCTTCTAAAAACAGATCAATAAAAGTTGTCGGAATGGAGGAGAACACTTTTCCGAAGATTGATTATGTTTCTGATAAATATATTGACATTCCTGTATATGGAAATGTTGCAGCAGGAGTGCCGATAACTGCAATTGATGAGATATATGACACATTCCCGTTGCCTATAAGCTATGCTAAAAACAAGGATTTGTTTATGCTTAAAGTATCAGGCGAATCTATGATAAATGCTGCCATATTAGATGGTGATATGATTATCGTATCAAAACAACCCACAGCAATAAACGGAGATATTGTTGTTGCACTTTTGGATAATGAAAATGCAACTGTAAAGACATATTATAAGGAAAATGGATATATTCGCCTGCAACCAGAAAATGACACAATGGAGCCAATTGTTGTAAAAGATGTCAAAATTCTTGGAAAGGTTATAGGTATTTTTCGCAAGCTATAGACATTTACATTAAATTGTGATATAGTATAAGACAGAATAAAATATCAAATGAATGGAGTAATAAAAAATGGCTAAGATGCTTTTCACCTCGGAATCTGTTACAGAAGGACATCCTGATAAAATATGTGACAGAGTTTCGGATGCAATACTTGATGAAATTTTAAAAAAAGACCCAAATGCGCGTGTTGCTTGTGAAACTACATGCACAACTGGTATAATCAATATCATGGGAGAAATAACAACCGATTGCTATGTTGATTTTCCAAAGGTTGCAAGAGATGTTGTATTAGAGATTGGATATGACAGAGCAAAATATGGTTTTGATGGACACACTTGTGCAGTTGTGACATCTATTGATGAGCAGTCACCTGATATTGCTATGGGTGTTAATGAGGGGCTCGAAAATAAAACAGGGGAGAACGACCAGGGAAATTCAACAGGTGCTGGTGACCAGGGAATGATGTTTGGATATGCCTGTAACGAAACTCCTGAACTTATGCCATTGCCAATTTCTTTGGCTCATAAACTTGCAAAAAAGTTAACTGATGTGAGAAAAGAGGGTATTTTAGATTACTTAAGACCTGACGGAAAAACACAGGTTACAGTTTTGTATGAAGATAATAAGCCTGTTTTTGTTGATACAGTTGTTGTTTCTACGCAGCACTCACCTGATGTTTCATTAGAAAAAATCAGAGAAGATTTGATTCGTGAAGTAATTAAGACAACTATTCCTGAAAAATATTTGAGTGATGATACAAAGTATTTTATTAACCCAACAGGAAGATTTGTTGTTGGAGGACCTCAGGGCGACAGTGGTTTGACAGGAAGAAAAATAATTGTTGACACATATGGCGGTATGGCTCGTCATGGCGGTGGTGCTTTTTCAGGAAAAGACCCAACAAAAGTTGACCGTTCAGCTGCATATGCTGCAAGATGGGTTGCAAAGAATGTTGTTGCGGCAGGCTTTGCAGATAAATGTGAAGTTCAGCTTGCATATGCAATCGGTGTGGCAAAGCCGGTATCTGTTATGATTGATACCTTCGGAACCGAGAAAATTGATATTGAAAAAATCAAGCTTGCAGTTGATAAAGTATTTGATTTGAGACCAAATGCTATTATTTCAGCTCTTGATTTGAGAAAGCCAATTTACAGACAGCTTTCTGCTTATGGACATATGGGAAGAGAAGATATTGATGTTCGTTGGGAAAAGATTGATAAGGTTGAAGAATTGAAAGCGGCGGTAAAATGACAAAACTTATTTTAATCAGGCATGGTCAAAGTCTGGGAAATCTTAACAGAAGATTTTTGGGACATACTGATTTGGATTTATCAGAGACAGGATATAAACAAGCAGAATTAATAAATGAGTATTTTAAAAATATTCATATTGACTGCATTTATTCAAGTGATTTAAAAAGAGCATATAACACTGTTTTACCGATTTCAAAACAAAAGAATATTCCAATAATAACCACCGAGAATTTAAGAGAGATATTTGCAGGTGATTGGGAAAACAACACCATTGAATATATAGACACTAATTTTTCAAAAGATTATGATATGTGGAAACACAACATTGGTCCTGCAAAATGCACAAATGGCGAAAGAGTTGTAGACTTGCAGAAACGAGTGTATGATGAATTGGAAAGAATTTGTGAGTTAAATCCTGGTAAAACTATTTGTGTCGGAACTCATGCAACAGTTATCCGAACCTTTATGGCAAAGTGCGAGAATAAATCTGTTGAGGATATGAAAGATATACCTTGGGTTGTCAATGCATCAGTATCGACTTTTGAATATGAAAACGGTCAATTCAAAAATTTAGCATATGGTTATTCAGAACATTTGGGAGATTATTTAGTACCTTTTCCAAAAAATGTATAAGTTTTACGGGAGCATATTTGCTTCCGTTTTTCTTTGTATATATTTTAGTTGACTAATTTATTAATCTGTGGTAAAATTATGATATAGTTGATATATTTATGCATTATAATTCTTTGAAAGGGATTTTTTATATGATGAAAGGGAATAACAGATTATTACAGATAAGAATAATTATATTCTTATTTGTGCTTTTTTGTGTATTAGGCATAATCAGCTTATTTCTTAAGGAAACTGCTATAGCCATAATAGAATTTTTAATTTCACTATTTTTGCTTGTTTATGTGATTTATTGTGAAGTAAACAAGAACAAGGAAATGTCCAAAGTTATATCAATGATAGCAGATCAAAGCGGGAATGTTACTAACGAAGTGATTACCCACTTTCCTTCTGCTATGCTTATTTTAGACATCGACGGAAAAATTGTGTGGTATAATGATTGTGCTTCAAATATGTTTGGCGTTCAGGATTTGTATGGCATGATGCTGACTCAGTTGATAACTGAATTTAAGTGGACAGAACTTTTAAAATCAAAAGACGATATTAATATGGAAATTCTCTTTAATGAGAGAAATTATGCAGTTTATGGAAACATTATTAAAAGAAACGATAATGAAACCGAAAATGATACATCATATTCAGTTCTGTTGTATTTTAATGATATTACAGATAGTGTTATGTCTAAAAAAAGACGCGAGGACGAAAAGGTCGATGTTGCGATTGTAACTATTGATAATTATGATGATGTATTTCAAGTAATGGATGATGTTAAGAGTCAGGACACAATCGGAAAAATTAATTCAATTGTTTCAAAGTGGGTTAATGAAAGCAATGGTATTATCAAGAAGACAGAGTCTGACAGATATTTAGTATTTTTTGAACATCAGTATCTTAATAATTATATTAAAAATAAATTTGATATTTTGGATAAAATCCGTGCAATCGGCGATGAAATCAAAGAGCCTATAACAATCAGTATAGGTATAGGTACAGGCGGACACTTGGTTGAAAATGAGACAAATGCGCGTGCATCAGTTGAAATGGCGTGGGGCAGAGGCGGAGACCAGGTTGCAGTAAAAAATCTTGATGAATTTAAATTCTATGGTTCTTCAACAAAGGATTACGAAAAGAGCACAAGAGTTAAAACAAGAATGTTCTCGTTTGCATTAAAGGAAATGATATTGCAGTCGGATAATGTGATTATAATGGGACATTCAGCCGCTGATTATGATTCGTTTGGCGCATCGGTAGGTATTTCAAGAGCAGTGAGAAATATGAATAAAGAGGCACACATAGTCCTTGATTCATCACCTGCAATCAAACCGTTGTATGATGAAATGCAAACAATTGCTGAATATTCACAAATGATAATCAGTCCGAATATGGCAATGGAGATGACAAACAAAAACACTTTGTTAATAGTAATTGATACTCACAGACCTTCGATGATGCCAGCTCCGGATTTGTTAAATATTGCAAATAAGGTTGTTTTGATTGACCATCACAGGAGAAGCACTGAGTTTATTGAAAATCTGTCTTTGATTTATCTTGAACCATATGCATCTTCTACTTGTGAAATGGTGACTGAAGTGTTACAATATCTGGATGATAAAAAGAAAATGAACACTTTTGAGGCAACTTGCCTGTATCTTGGTATTTTTATGGATACCAAAAATTTTGTGACAAAAACAGGCGTCAGAACTTTTGAGGCTGCATCATATTTAAGAAGATATGGTGTTAATACAATGGACGCAAAAAAGCATTTTAGTCTTGATTTTGACGAATATGTCAAGAGAATGGATATTATAAGAATTGCTGAAATCTGGAACACTGATATTGCAGTTTCTATCTGTGATTACTCTTTCAACAATATGAGAGTTATATCTTCTCAGGCAGCCGATGAGATGCTAAATATTTCAGGAATAAAAGCGGCATTTGTTGTTTATCAGTTTGAAAATACTGTATATTTTAGTGCAAGGTCATTTACTGATGTGAATGTTCAGCTTATTATGGAAAAACTTGGCGGCGGAGGTCATATGACGGTTGCAGGATGCCAGATTAAGAACATTTCGTTGCAGGAAGCAAGAGATATGCTAAAGGATGCAATAAGAGAATACATCGAAGAAAACAAAAAATGATATTTTGGAGGAAAGACAATGAAAGTTATATTAAATCAAGATGTAAAAGGACAGGGAAAAAAAGGTGATTTGATTGAGGTTTCTGATGGATATGCAAGAAACTTTTTGTTGCCTAAAAACCTTGCAATTCCTGCATCAAAGGAAAATATAAATATTTTAAAAGGACAACAGGAAAGCAGAGAATACAGACAGCAAAAAGAGCTTGAAGAGGCACAAGCGACTGCAAAGAAAATTGATGAAATCAAAGTTGTCATAAAGGCTAAAGCAGGCGATAATGGTAAACTTTTTGGCTCTATCACCTCAAAAGATGTTTCGGAAGCTTTGACAGAGCAACATCACATTAAAATTGATAAGAAGAAATTTGTTTTGCCTGATGGAATAAAATCTTTGGGAACAACAAATGTAGATATAAAAATTCATCCGGGAGTTGTAGCAAAATTAAAGGTTAGTGTTGAAACTATATAATGTAAGGTGATTTATAATGGCTGAAAATTTAAATTATTCAGACAGAGCTCTGCCTCATAACAAAGAAGCGGAACAATCTGTTTTGGGGAGTGCTCTCTCAAGCGCAAGTGCAGTTGGAACAGTATGCGAAATTTTAAAAGCTGATGATTTCTATTTTGAACAAAATAGGACTATTTTCTCTGTCATTATGGAATTATTCAATGAGAGCACACCAATAGATGTTGTCACAGTTTCAGATAGACTAAATCAGCACGATAAGCTCGATGCAGTAGGCGGTGTGCAATATTTAAGCTCATTGATTTTGGGTGTTCCGACCACAGGAAATGTTGAATATTATGCAAAAATTATCAAGGATAAAGCAACTCTTCGCTATCTTATTTTTGCAACTAAATACATATCTGACAGAGCATATGGAGAAGAGGGTGTAGTTGAGAATATTTTAGATTATGCTGAACAAACAATTCTTGATGTTTCTTCTGGTAAGGTTTCTAATGATATTCTGCATATAAGTGATGTTATGATGACTGCCTACGATGAAATGGTGCAAAATTCCTTGACTAAAGGAAATGTAACAGGTATTTCAACAGGTTTTAATTATCTTAATAATATGACAGGCGGATTGCATGGCGGTGAGCTCATTATCATAGCAGGTCGTCCTGGTATGGGTAAATCAAGTTTGGCAGTTAATATTGCAGAACATGCAGCTATTAAAGAAAATGTTCCTGTTGCAATTTTCAACCTTGAAATGTCAAAGAGTATGATTGTTAATCGTATTATATGCTCTCAAGCTATGGTAGACTCTCAAAATATTAGAAAAGGTGAATTTCAGGCAGAAGATTGGAAAAAGATATGCTCTGTTATAGATAATCTTTCCAAGGCTCCAATATATATTGACGATTCATCTGCAATAACAATTTCAGAAATAAGAGCAAAATGCAGAAGATTAAAGCAAACTAAAAATTTGGGCTTGGTTGTAATCGACTATTTGCAGCTGATGCAGGGAAGCGGAAGAAGTGATAACAGACAACAGGAAATTTCGGATATATCAAGGTCATTAAAGGTACTTGCAAAAGAACTTGATATTCCTGTAATAGCACTATCCCAGCTTTCAAGATTGAGTGAATCAAGAGGAGATAAAAGACCGATGCTTTCTGACTTGAGAGAATCAGGAGCTATCGAGCAGGACGCAGATATGGTTATGCTATTATATCGTGATGATTATTATAATAAGGAATCAACAGAAAAGAATATAGCAGAGATTAATATTGCAAAACAAAGAAGTGGCTCGACAGGTATATTTAAGCTTGGTTGGCAGGGAAGATATACAAAGTTTACTAACATTGAATTAAACATAACTGAAAATTAAGAAGAAGGGTTTTAATATGAAATACTTATTTGCATCAGACATACATGGAAGTTCATTGGCGGCTCAAAAGCTAAAAGATATTTTTTATTCGGAGGGTGCAGATTTTTTGGTTCTTTGCGGCGATTTATTATATCACGGACCAAGAAATGATTTGCCTGAAGGTCATCAACCGAAAGAAGTTATAGAAATTTTAAATTCTTTATCTGAAAAAATTATTGCGGTAAGAGGAAATTGTGACACTGAGGTTGACCAGATGGTGTTAGATTTTCCAATGTTATGCGATTATACATTAATTGTTGATGAGGGAATCAAGATTTTTGTTTCGCATGGGCATATTTATGGTAAGGATACACCATTAAAGATGGCAAATGGTGACTTTTTGGTTTGTGGACATACACATGTCCTGGATATTGACAAAAAAGATAAGTTCACATATCTTAATCCTGGTTCTGTTTCAATTCCAAAAGAAAACAATCCTCCGAGCTATATGACATATGAAAACAGAGTATTTAAAATAAAGACTCTTGACCAGGAAATTATTAAGGAATGGAGTTTTTAACAATGCTTCCAAATGACCCTGTTATATTAATTAGTGTAGTTAACACAAAGCTTCGTGATTGCTATAAAAATCTAGATGAATTGTGCGATGACTTGAATGTTGATAAGGACGAAATAATTAATAAAATCAGAACAGTTGGCTATGAATATAGTGAACAAACAAATCAATTTATATAAAAAAATGAACCGACCCCGAAAGGTCGGTTTTCTTATTTTATAATAATATAATTCCGTT
>JAZNGS010000228.1:0-1866 GCA_045576555.1 Clostridia bacterium
TGTAACAGTCAAAAGTTGTGTGTTGTCTTCTGCTACGCACGCGCCGACAACATAATCGTCGCCTTTTAATCTAATTCCTCTAACACCCTGTGTTGCTCTGCCTGTCGCACGAACATCGGACTCTTCAAATCTTATTGCAATACCATTTCTTGTGCATATGATAAGATTTTTGTTGCCATCTGTTCTTATGACATTTATCAGTGTATCGTCTTCGTTCAGTTCAATTGCTCTTAAGCCTGATGAACGGATTCTTGAGTAGTCCATAAGATTTGTCTTTTTAACAGTACCGTTTTTAGTGAAGAATGTTAAGTAATCTCCGTCAGTAAATTCTCTAACAGGTATCATAGAGGTAATTTTCTCTCCTGCTTCAAGAGGAAGAAGGTTAACAATTGCAGTACCCTTGGCCTGTCTGCCTGCCTCGGGAATTTGATAAGCCTTCAAGCGATAAACAACGCCTCTTGTTGTGAAGAAAAGAAGGTTATCGTGAGTTGAAGTTGTGAAGATTTGCTCAACAAAGTCTTCTTCTCTTGTGGTCATTCCTGAAATTCCGCGGCCGCCTCTGTGTTGAGATTTATATGTCGCAACAGGAACTCTTTTGGTATAACCGCTGTGAGTTAATGTGATAACAACATCTTCTTCTTCGATAAGGTCTTCGATGTCGATGTCATCTGCAATCATTGCAATTTCAGTTTTTCTCTCATCACCATATTTATTCTTAATCGCAACAAGGTCTTCCTTGACAATTTCCAAAACAACCTCTTCGTGTTCCAAAATATTATTAAATTCTGAAATTTTAGCACAAATCTGTTCGTACTCATTTTCAATCTTATCTCTTTCCAAGCCAGACAAACGACCAAGTTGCATTTGAACAATAGCAGTTGCCTGTGCTTCGGAAAGACCAAATCTCTCGCAAAGTGCAAGTTTTGCATCAGGAATTGACTTTGATGCACGGATAACATTTATAACTTCATCAATGTCGTCAATCGCAATCTTGTAGCCCTCTAAAATATGAGCTCTTTCTTCTGCTTTTGCAAGGTCAAATTTTGTTCTTCTTACTATAACCTCTTTTTGATGATTGATATAGTGGTCAATCATTTCACGAAGATTAAGAATTTTTGGAACTCCGTCAACAAGTGCCAATAAAATAACTCCGAAAGTATCCTGCATTTGAGTAAACTTGTAAAGGTTATTTAAAACGATATTTGCATTTGCATCGCGCTTTAAGTCGATAATCAAATGCATATTTTCGTCGGATTCGTCTCTTGTTGATGCAATTCCGTCAATTTTGCCATCACGCACAAGCTCGTTGATGTGCTTTTCCAATCTTGCCTTGTTAACCTGATATGGTAATTCGGTTATAACAATTCTTGATCTTCCGCCATCGAGTTCTTCTATTTCAGCTCTTGCACGCATAACAATTCTTCCGCGGCCTGTGTGATAAGCACTTCTTATTCCGCTTTTACCCATTATGATACCTGCGGTTGGGAAGTCAGGGCCCTGGATATATTCTGTTAATTCGTCAAGAGTGATGTCAGGGTCATCAATTGCGGCAATAATTCCGTCGACAACCTCGCAGAGATTGTGTGGTGGTATATTGGTTGCCATACCAACTGCGATACCGGAAGAACCATTAACCAAAAGGTTAGGAAATCTTGATGGTAAAACAGATGGCTCCAAAAGTTTATCATCATAGTTTGGAACAAGGTCAACTGTGTCCTTTTCAATATCTGAAAGCATTTCAGCTGCAAGTTTTGACATTTTTGCTTCGGTGTAACGATAAGCAGCAGGTGGGTCTCCATCAATTGAACCAAAGTTACCTTTACCCTGCACAAGCGGATATCTCAAAGAAAAGTCCTGCGCAAGACG
>JAZNGS010000229.1:0-7051 GCA_045576555.1 Clostridia bacterium
CCACTACATAGGCTTAATATTCCTCTTGCATAAGAGTACTCACCTCTGCCACAATTAAAAATCTGAAGCTTTTTGTTCTTTTCTATAGCAAAGTTTTTTACGATATTGAACCCAAATGCATTACTGCAATTTTCCTCAGTATTACCTATATACAACACCTCACCGGGGAACAATCCATTTATCATCACATCGACAGTAGGAATACCTGTCCGTATGTTTTTCCTTCTTCCTTTTTCGATAGTCTTTTTGATTTTGTTTTGTTCTGTCATAACAAGACTTGTAAGGCTAACATTATCTCCAAACCATTTATCAATACTTGTCCACTGAGACTCAGGAAGATTGACGGTGTAATAATCATCTAAATATCCTAATTCTGTATCCAATACATCCATTTGCGTCAATCCTCCTTTTCGATGGTTTCCTTTGATTTTAAGCTTTGAACAGGGGTACAGCTTTTTATTCTCTGATACTTATCAATATAGAAGCTTACATAAAACCCATTTAAAATATTAATAGCCTCAATTTCTAAAAGTCCATATTTTTCTTGAAATTCTATGCGAATTTTTCTTCTTTCACCAGCGTCTTGATTGTTTGACTCGGCAAGCTCACTTATCTTCTTTTGATATATTGATACCGCAGCATCAGTAAGCCACTCTCCCTTATGTTTAGCTCGTTCATTTACGAGTCTTTCAACTTCTCTGTTTTCTGTTGCCATTAATTCCACCCCTCATCCAATAAATCAAATAAGCTTAATTGACTACTTTTGGGCATATCTCCAAAAATACCGAGTTCATCTAAAGTGTTAATCATATTGTCACCAAGACCGGCTTTTCTTTTCAGCTCGTCAATATAAGTTGTTCCGCCACTTTTCATTGCTTCCACAATACATTCTGCCGCCTTTTCACCTAATCCTTGGATGCTTGTTAATGCTGGCATTATTTTACCATCAATAATGATAAAATTATTTGCCTGAACTTTATGAATATCAATTGGCATGAATTCAAATCCTCTGGCATACATTTCCTGAACAATTCTCATATCCTTTAATAAATCATGTTCCTTTTTAGAAAGCAAATCCTCTCTTGATAGCATCTGATTCATAAGAAGTTCAAGCTTTTCTTTTCCAAAGCACATACTTTCATAAGAAAAGCTATCTGCACGAACGCTATAATATGCAGCATAATATTCAAGTGGATGGTATAGTTTACAATATGCAATTCGCCAAGCCATCATAACATAAGCGACAGCATGTGCTTTAGGGAACATATACTTGATTTTCTCACAGGATGATATATACCAATTTTGAACATTATGTTCTTTCATAATTTGCTTCCACGTATCCCATTTATCACATTTGCCTTTAGCAACATTACCTTTTCGTACATTCTCCATAATCTTAAATGCCGTTTCAGGTTCTATGCCCATGTTGATGAGATAAACCATAATATCATCTCGACAGCAGATTGCCGATGAAATTGTACAGATTCCGTTCTTAATTAAATCTTGGGCATTGCCAAGCCATACATCCTCACCATGACCAAGACCTGCAATTTTAACAAGGTCAGAAAAATGCTGTGGGCCTGCATCAATTAGCATGCTTTCAACAAACCCGGTTCCAAACTCCGGAATGCCAAGAGTACCAACTCGCCATCCGAAAATATTCTCCGGCTCAAGCCCCAAAGCTTTAGGTGATGTAAATAGTGACATAACTTTTTCGTCATCAAGCGGTATTTTGGTTGGGTCAATTCCTATCAAATCCTGCAGGTGACGAATCATAGTCGGGTCATCATGTCCAAGCTCATCCAATTTAAGCAAGTTGTGATCGATAGAGTGATAGTCAAAGTGTGTTGTAATAATATTGGTTGTAACATCGTTCGCAGGATGCTGAACAGGGGTGAAGGTGTTGATATCTTCACCTTTAGGAAGTACAACAATTCCGCCGGGATGCTGGCCTGAACTTTTCCTTACTCCACTACAGCCTTTTACAAGTCGGCCAATTTCAGATTTTCTTTTTGTGAATCCTCTATCTTCAAAATAACCTTTAATTATGCCATATGCACTTTTATCAGCTAATGCACCTATTGTGCCCGCCTTGAAAGTCTGACCTTTGCCAAACATCTCTTCAGTATATCTATGCGCTTCAGCTTGATATTCGCTGGAAAAATTAAGGTCAATATCAGGTTCTTTATCTCCATTAAAGCCTAAAAAGGTTTCAAATGGAATATTGAAGCCATCTTTAATAAGAGGAGCTCCGCAAACAGGGCATACCTTGTCCGGCATATCACATCCCGAACCACCTGCGTGCTTTTTAACCTCATTAGAGTCAAAATCAGTATAAAAGCATTTTTCACATCTATAATGAGGAGCAAGAGAATTAACCTCTGTAATTCCGGCGAGATAAGCTACAAAGGATGAACCTACAGAACCACGAGAACCAACTAAATATCCATCCTCTAAAGATTTCCATACAAGTTTCTGTGCAATGATATACATAACTGCATAACCATTATTGATAATGGAATCAAGTTCAACATTCATCCTGTCTTCTACAATTTGAGGTAATTTTTCACCATATAAGCTATGTGCCTTTTGATTACAAATTTCTCTCAAAATAGCATCGCTGTTTTCAATGACGGGAGGGCATTTATCAGGTCTTACGGGAGATATAGCATCAATTTTTGTTGCTATAAGATTTGAGTTATCGATAACAATCTCTCTTGCTTTTTCATCACCCAAATAAGAAAACTCTTCAAGCATTTCATCTGTTGTTCTAAAATATAACGGAGCTTGGTTATCGGCATCACTAAAGCCTTTTGATGTCATAATCATTCTGCGATATATTTCATCCTCGGGGTTCAAGAAATGCACATCACATGTTGCAACGACAGGTTTATTTAATTCTTCACCTAATGCTATAACTCTTCGATTAAGGTCTCTTAAATCCTCTTCTGTTTGAATACTAGGAAAATCCTTATCGTTAATAATCATAAAGTGGTTATTTCCAATTGGTTGGATTTCGAAATAATCGTAAAGCTCTGCAAGTTTTTTTATATGCGAATCATCTTTTTTACTTGTTATAGCTCTGAATATTTCTCCCGCCTCACAAGCACTTCCAATAATAAGTCCTTCCCTATGTTTTAATAGTACACTTTTGGGGATTCTTGGTCTTCTGCCATAATATTCAAGATGTGATTTAGAAATAAGTTTATAAAGGTTCACTCTGCCGGTTTCGTTCTGAACCAGAATTATTATATGATATGTATGTTTTTTCTTTTCAATTGAGAGGCTTGGCTCATCATCCTCAATATCATTTACAAGGTATCCTTCAACACCATAAATAACTTTGAAAAAGTCCTTATATTCTCCGGGATTATTTCCATCTTTTTCACACTGTTTTTTATATTCCTTCCATAACTCCTCACGCTCGTGATTTGCATCAGGAAACGCATGAACAACACCATGGTCTGTGATTGCAACAGCTGGCATACCCCAATTATAAGCGGTTTTTACAATATCTCTGACAAAACTTACACCATCCATATCACTTGCTTTTGTATGACAATGAAGTTCAACTCTCTTTACTTCAGCAGTATCCATTCTTTTAACAGAAAAATCCGATGTTTTTGAGATACCAATTACATTGCTTATGTTTTTTTCTTTGCTGAAAGAATCATAAGAAACTACACCTTTTACTTTTAAGTAACTGCCTTCTTGAATGAATTCAGATATGTCAGAAAGTTGCCTTGACTTAATAAATATCTTAACCTCAATTGTATCCGTAAAATCTGTAACCGAAAGAATAACTAATTTCTTATCAGGTTGTTTTAAATTTCTTTCTAAATAAGAAACAACACATCCTCTAATGACAGCCTCGCCTTCAAAGTTATTAAGGTCCTCAATTCTAAGAAGTTCACCGTCTACATTCTTACCATATATCAAGTTTATATCCTTTGGTTTACGAGCTTTATCAGCTCTTTTGATTGACGGTTTCTTTACTTCAACAGATTGTTTTACTGTAGGCTGAGGTGTTGGGTTTTGAATGACATATTCTTTAGCAAGCCTTTTTTCTTCAAGTTCTTTATTTTTTAGATACTCTTCGAGAATTTCTGGATTTTCTTCAACTTCAATCTTTACATTCACATTAATATTGAATCTTTCAAACAAGATTCTTTTTAGAAACTCTATGAGATTTTTTCCTCGAAACTCACTCATAAACTTGTTATAGGCAGTTAGAATTATTTCATTATCTTCGAATGAAATTTTAAGCTCCTTAAATAAAACCAGCATAAGCATATCGTTCTCTTTATATTGAATTTCCCATTCAATATTGTCACGATATTTTTCAATAATATCTAAAGCGTTTAAGTTATTTTGCAAATTGAACTTAGGTATTATATATAGCTTGGCATCTGTATCTCCTAACAACTGCTGATATATTATCTTTTCAAGCTCATCAAAAACTTTACTGTCAACAATTTCTGTTGATACCATTAGTATTTTAATAATTCTGTCTTTTTTATAATAGCTGGCCTTTTCAACCAGCACATTTTCCAATTCTTTTTCGAGTTTTTCACTTAATTTAAGTTTAGGAAAAACATCAGTTATTTTTGTGTTTTCACTCATAATAATTTCCTCTTTGTTTTCAATTAGCCTTTAGTCACATCATATAGCAACCTCTACTAAATTTATACTATCGCGTATTGCTTTAATGTCAGAATAGAGAAGAGTCTCTTTTTCTATAAGCTTCGCTGATGTTGTTTCCAAAAACTCACGATTTTTTAACAATATATCCCTTGTCTTTAACATATATCTTTCAAGTTCTGCATGTACTACTGCTTCATTTCGTGCATTCATATTTTCGGATGTGTCGGGAAATCTGTGGTTTGCAACATCAATCATGCTAAAGCCTCTAACTCCATTCTCGGAAATAGCATCTCTAATATTTTCAAACGCTCTTCGAATATCTGATTGGCAACCATCTGCACCTGCTTCGGCAAAATACATTTCTACCGCAGCTTTACCACCAAGCGACACTAATATATCACATTGTATTCTTGGCAAGTCAGTACATCTATGAACAAAACCACCGGCTCCGTTCCTGCCTGTTACTCTTAAGGAAGCAAAGCCAACACTTCCTGGACATAAAGTTTCGCATACGACTAAATGCCCTGCTTCATGAATGGCGATTCTTTTAATATCCTCTTCAGATGTTTTTGTGTAGTTATCAGGAGAATGGTATTCCATTCTTAAAACCGCTTTTATCAAGTCTTCCATTTCAATAGATTCTTTCCTTGCATGTGCCGCATATATTGCCGCTTCATTTAAAATAGTTTCAAGTTCAGCACAAGAACTATAGCTTATCATTTTGGCGAGGTCATCCATATTAACATTATCGGATACTTTTCTTTTCTTTAAGTAATGCTTGATAATTCCACTTGCATCATCTGCGGTGGGTGCAAACACTTCAATCCTTCTATCAAATCTTCCTGAACGAATTAAAGAACCAGGAAGTTTATATATATCATTTGCTGTAGCAAATACAAACACATTAGTGTTTTTTATCTCATCAATTCCTGCTTGAACTGCAACATATTCTTCAGCATCTCGATGACGGTCATCCTCATTAGCAAACTTGTCCATATCATCCAAAAAGACAATTGCCGGGGCATTTTCTTTCGCTATATTAAATGTCTCAGTAATATTTCCTATAAAATCATCATTTCCTTTGTTTCTGCGAATGGTGTAGGAGGGTAAACCACTTTCTTCTATAAAGCATTTTGCCATTAATGTTTTTCCAAGGCCTGGGGCGCCATAAAGAAGTACCCCTTGTGGCAAATTTGCTCCTAATCTTTCATAAATTTCTTTATTGTGAATCATATCACACAATTGTAAAAGTTCATTCTTAATCGTTTCATAACCAATAATCTTATCAAATTTACTCATTTTAAAATTCCTTTCTTTTATAAGTTCTCACATTGTTAAATCGTGTTAAAGATGTATTTTATAATATAAATAGACAATGCGTCCTGTTTAAAAATTGGTACATCGCATTATTCTTTTTTAAAATGGACAATCCTCGTCAGATGAATCGTATTTTGGTTCGTCTTGAATTGATGCATATTCAAGATTTAGGTAATTGCTTACATATAATTCCTCATCATACTTGCAAATCCACCCATTTAAATACATACCTCTTTCAGAAAACTCAAATTCATGTGTTCTATATTCAAACGGTATGGCAAGATACCTATGTTTCTCTACCACATAATCATTTTCTTTAAAAGGTAACGGAACCTCTATTTTCATATCATCAAAGGTATGTAAAATTTTGCTTTCTTCTTTAGAAAGATATCCATCCTCCGTTATATAATTATTTTCAAAGTTCCCATTTATTTGTAAGGATATTGAGAATGGTTTGTCTTTTATGCTTCCAATAATATGTCGACATATTACCTCGCATTTATCCCAATAGTTTGGTTGCTCGTATTCCTTAATTGCAGAAAAGCTCAATTCCTTATTTTTATATAATCTTTCACGAAGCATCTTTGAAGTCTTTTCTTCTCCGACTTTTTGGTATGTATAAAAAACATTTTGCGAGTTATCAAAAGCACTTAACAACCTGTTTTCTATTTCAATATATTTCGTCAGAAAATCTTTCAAGTATATACCCTTGTAATCCCATTCTCTCATATAAAAGTAGATATCAGGGTATTTGTCTGCGATTTCCACATATGCTTTATGTTTCTCTGCAATTGTATGTCCTTTGCTTTGCCATATAAGATAAGCCGTGGCAATTGGACCAAATTGATGGTTTATATCAATGCAATGTTTTCTAATATCCTTTGAGTTTATATAACTATAGATATTCACTTTTTAGCACCTCGTATTTCTAAAATTATATGATGAACTACATCTTACAATATAAATATACACCACGCCATGTACAAAAAATGGAACATCTTATTTTAAATGTTGTTAAAAGCCATAAAATGTTTTATATATACAATTCGAAGAAAACATCAAAATCACTTTTTGAAAATAAAAAAACAGC
>JAZNGS010000230.1:0-10532 GCA_045576555.1 Clostridia bacterium
AATAACTACAGACCTCAGTTCTATTTCAGAACAACTGACGTTACAGGTGTTATCTCATTGCCTGCTGGTACAGAAATGTGTATGCCTGGCGATAACGTAAAGATGGATGTTGAACTTATTACTCCAATTGCTATCGAAAAGGGTCTTCGTTTCGCTATCCGTGAAGGTGGTAGAACAGTTGGTTCAGGTGTCGTATCTGAAATCAATGGCTAATATATAGATTTACTATGCGATTCCCATTAATTTGGGAGTCGCATTTTTTCGTTTTATTGTATTTCACTTCAGAATTGCAACTCATGGTTCAGTATGTCAAGGTCTATGTCATCCATTTCCGCTATCACATAAAATCCCTAATTTAAAACATCAGTATACAACCTGTAATCTTGGTATAGTTCACAATGGTATAATTCCTATTAAGCCAAGAAAAGGAATATCTGATACTATGGAGTATATAGCATCAAGACTATCTAAAATTGAAAGAGAGTGTCCCGAGTTTTGTTAAAGTGCCAAATAGCACGTACAGGGGAGATATTGTCAACAAATACTGGGATGTTTGTAATTCATTAAACAAAAAAATGTCAACTTAGGTGTAAGTTTGTATTGACAAATTTCTTTTGTTGTGTTAGTATTAATTTAAATGGTAAATTAATTAAAAGTTGGATAAAAATAAGATGGATGATATAAAACTTTTGTGGAAAAAGTGATATAGGATAAATCACCAATTATTTTAAAATATTCTCCAGATGAAAATTGGCTGAATTACTGGACTGTTAGGTCAGACAATTGGACTTGTGCAGGTGGTTGGCTTATTGGTGATGAGCCTGAAAATATAACAGAGCTTATTGATCCAAATCCAATTAAGGGAAGATATATAGGATTTTCTGCGTATTGCACAAAGCTTATGATTAAAGACATTGAAATAAGAAAAATATATTGGGAAGATTTTATACAAAAGTATGCGAGACAGTATTAAAAAGAAAAAGTAAAATACAAGGAGGAAATTTTTATGGGAAAATCAACAGACTTCAGGTACAATACAGGTGCAACAAGAGTACCTTGGGCAGCAGTAGGGGAAAACTACAATGCACACGATTTAATGGAAATTATCAAATTTTTGATGCAGGGAGAGGGCAAGGAATATGAAGATGCTCTTTGTGCTGTTTGGGAACAGGTTAAAAAGCTTGATTCTCTTGCAACACCTCCGGGAAAGCTTTCGTTGGGAAGTCAGGTAGAAGCGGCAGAAGCGGCTTGTAACGAATATCTCGGAACAACCACATCAACCTTTGTAACAAATGCTACAGCAGGCTTTGAAATTGCATATAAGTATGCAAACCTTAAGGCGGGTGATGAGGTCATCGTTCCTGCAATCACATTCGTTGCAACTATGGCATATCCTCTTGCGATTGGTGCCAAGCTTGTTTTTGCAGATGTTGACCCAAGAACAATTAATATGGACCCTGAGGATGTAAAGAGAAAAATAACAGACAGGACAAAAATGATTGTTCCTGTACATATCGGTGGTTATCCTGTTGATCTTGATCCTATTATGGAAATAGCAAAAGAACATAACATTTTGGTTCTTGAAGATGCTGCACATGCTTTTGGTGCTATGTATAAGGGCAGAAAAATAGGAACAATCGGTGATTTTGCAGCATTCAGTATGCACGAGGTTAAGAATATCACATCATTTGGTGAGGGCGGTATTGTTACAACCAATATACCAAACTTTGGTGGTGAAATGAAGAGAGCAAGATTTTTGGGTCTTGACTTTACTTGCCCAATCAAAGACTGGCTATATAATATAACACCTATTCAGGGTAAGGAAAAGCCATTTGTTGCAGGAAACTATTCAACAACAGAAATTCAGGGACTTGGATTAAAGCTTCAGGTTGAAAGAAATGAGGCAATTATTGAAATCAGAAGAAAGGCGGCAGAATATCTTACAAATCGTTTTAAGGAAAACGATGCAATTATTCCGCAGGATTTGGGAAATGAAGATATTAAGCCTACATTCCATTTGTATTTGTTACAGATAGACCCACAAAAAGCGGGCGGTGATGTTCAGGTATTGAAGAAAAAGCTTGAAGAAAAGGGTGTAACACAGATTGCACACTTTGGACCGCTTTACAGATTTAAGGTTGTTGAACAGATGGGCTATAATGCTGATGAAATTGCCAAGACCTGTCCGAATTGTGAAGAGGTGTTCTATAAGAGATTTACTCATCTTCCGCTCTATGGTCTATCAGATGAACAGCTTCAATATATGGCTGATGCGGTTTTGGAAAGTGTTGCTGAAATGCAGGCAGGAAGATAAGACGAAATGTGTATGCCTGGCGATAACGTAAAGATGGATGTTGAACTTATCACTCCAATCGCTATCGAAAAGGGTCTTCGTTTCGCTATCCGTGAAGGTGGTAGAACAGTTGGTTCAGGTGACGTATCTGAATTTGCTGGCTAATAAATAGCTTAAATAAAAATTAATGCGGTTTCCAATGGAAACCGCATTTTTCATATATCTAAATCAAGTTTTTTGATTGATTCTTTTAAAGTATTTGCGCTATTTTTAAGTCCCTCTAATTCTTCATCGCTAAAGGGAACCTCAAAAACTCTTTCAATTCCAAGTCCGCCGACTTTTGTAGGAACAGAGAGTGCAATATCCGAAATGCCATACTGTCCGTCAAACACACTCGAAACTGTTAAAATTGAGTTTTCGTCACCTGCGATACATTCAACAATTCTCTCAACTGCGACTGCGATTGCATAATAAGTTGCACCCTTTTTTTCGATTATTCCATAAGCAGAATATTTTACTTCCTCGTGCATTTTATTTAAGTCATCAAGTGAGCATTTGCCTGTAAAATTGCAAAATTCACGCATTGTCATACCGCCAATGTTTGTGATACTCCAAGCTGCAACTTCGCTGTCGCCATGTTCACCAATTATATATGTGTGACAGTTTCTTGCGTCAATTCCTGTTTTCTTACTTATTAAATATTTTAGTCTTGCAGTATCCAAGACTGTACCTGAACCGAGAACTTGGTTTTTAGGCAACCCCGAAACCTTGTAGGTTATATAGGTGAGGATATCGACAGGGTTTGTAACCATCAATAAAATTACATCGCCCGGTGCATATTTCATTATGTTTTCTGTTATGCTTTTTGTGATAACTGCATTCTTCTTTAATAAGTCAAGTCTTGTTTCGCCAGGAGACTGACCTGCTCCTGCAGTGATGACTACGATGTCAGCATCTTTGCAGTCAGAATAATCTCCTGCATAAACATTTACGGGCTTTTTTAAGGATATTCCGTGTGCCATATCCAAAGCATCGCCCTCTGCCTTGTCACGATTTATATCTATCAAAACAATTTCCGAAAAAAGACCGCCAAGCATTATAGTATAAGCGGTTGTTGAGCCAACAAAGCCTGCACCTACAACCACTATTTTTCCTCTGAACATTATATTACCTCCATTATAAATTTATATTGATATTTTTTGCCTATTGTGATATAATTATTCTGATAAAGTGTTTGTTTTTGTAAATATATTAAATAAATTCGCGCATAATATCTCAAAAAAGAGGTGTATTATGGATAAGAAGGTTTCGGAGTCAAAAACAGAACAGGCACATATTATCACACAATCTGATTTAAACGGATATAAAAGATTATTCGGCGGTCAGCTTATGGAATGGGTGGACATAGTTGCAGCGGTTACTGCAAGACGCCACTGTGAAATGAATGTAACAACGGCTATGGTTGATACTTTGGAATTTCGTGAGCCTGCACACGCAAACGATTTGATTGTTTTAATAGGGCAGATGACATATATAGGCAGTAGTTCAATGGAGGTTTGTGTTCGCTCCTATGTCGAAAATCTTAATGGGATACGCAGACTTATAAATAAAGCATATTTTGTTATGGTTGCTTTAGATGAAAATGAACAACCTGCAAAAGTGCCGGGACTTATTCTTGAAACCGATTATGAAAAAGAAGAATGGGAAGCGGGTAAGAAAAGATACGAATTGCGAAGGAACAGGAGAAAAGGAATATTATGATTTATGTTTTAATGGTTGACGGATTTGAAGAAATTGAGGCAATTGAGCCTATTGATATTATGAGAAGAGCAGGGCTAAATGTTGTGACAGTCGGTGTTAAAGGAGAGACCGTCAAAGGTGCTCACAACGTAACAATAAAGACAGATATTCTGATTGAAGATGTAAATGTTGAGGATATGGAGCTTTTGATGCTTCCAGGCGGACCGGGACACACTGAATTGGACGCAGATGAGAGAGTTCACAATCTTATTGATTATGCAAATAATAAAAAATTATATATATCAGCAATTTGCGCATCGCCATCAATTATAGGAAGGAAAGGTCTGTTAAAGGGTAAAAAAGCAACTTGTTTTCCGGGCTTTGAAGAATATTTGATTGGAGCAGAAGTGGTAAGTGATAAGGTTGTTGTTGACGGAAAATTTATTACAGGAAAGGGTGCAGGTGCAGCTAGTGATTTTGGGTTTGAAATAGTTAAGATATTAAAGGGCGAGAAAATAGCAGATGATTTGAAAGGCAAGATGCAATATTGAATAAAAATGAATTGCGAAAGATAAATAAAGAAAAAAGGCGTAGCCTTTTAAAAGAAACTGTAATAGAAAAAAGCAAAAAGGCATCAGAATTTTTTTTGGACAGTGATATTTATAAAAAGGCAAAAGTAATTATGCTTTATTATCCGCTTGGAAATGAAACTGATACATCAGATATTTTCAAAAAGGCGCAAGAGGACAACAAAACTGTTGTATATCCGATAACAGATGTGAAAACTAACGAACTGACAGCGGTTATAGCAGATAACGAAACAAAATTTTCAAAAGGCGGTTATTCTGTTTTTGAACCAAAGTCAAAAAATGTTGTTGACAAAAGCCTGATTGATGTTGTAATCGTTCCGGGAATTGCGTTTGATAAAAGTGGATATAGAGTTGGTTTTGGCAAGGGTTGTTACGACAGATTTTTGGAAAATATTAATGCTATCAAAATTGGATTTTGCTATGATTTTCAGATAACCGATAAAATTTTGGTTGATGAATATGATATTTGTATGAATTATTTAATTTGTGAGGATGGATTGGTGAGTTGTGAATAAAGGGTTTCAGGTTGGCTGGTGGCTGATTACATTAACTGTATTTATTATATTTGGAGTTAGTTTCGTTGGTATGTCCTGGGAGGGACAATATCTTCCGTCAGTCATATTGGAGTGTATGGTTATAATTCCGATTATTATTGGTATCTTATATGCAAAAAAAGACGGAGATAACATAAAAAATATATTGGGAATAAGAAAATTTCCGTGGCAGATTTTATTTCCTGCACTTATTTTAACTGCAGGAGCGCAGTATTTTATTACATATATCACATTCCCAATTCAATCGCTTTTGATCGTTATGTTTGGTGCTGAAACAGCGACCTCGCAGATGATTGCACCTCAAACCGTAATGGAGTTTATAGGAGCATTTATAACAGTTTGTGTGGTTGCACCTGTTGTTGAGGAACTGTTGTGCAGAGGGATATTAATAAAGTTGTTTGAACGATATGGAACAGCGGTTGCGCTTATTTCAAGCTCATTGGCATTTGCTCTTTTGCATTTTGAGGCACGAAGCATAATCCAACTGATTTTTATTGGGGGATTGTTTGGAATATTCAGACTATATACAAACAGTGTCTTGATTACGATAATTATGCACGCATTTAATAATTTGGTGAGCCTGTGCCAGCTTATGGCTATGGAAAAAAGTGGAGTACCTTATTTAACTGTAATAGTGTTAATATTGGCGCTTGTTTTTCCGGTTGTAATGTTTTTTACCTTTAAAAATGGCAGAAAATATTTCGATTATACAAGGACAAGGTCAAAAAGAACAGGTTTTTCTATGGGCGCACTTATATGTGGTGTGGCATTTTTTGGATATAGTTTAATTATGTTTTTAACAAGGCTTGTCAATGGTGATTGCCTGAGGGATTTATATTTTTTGATAGGGTGGTAGGAAGATGCTTTTTGATTCACATGCCCATTATAATGACTCTCGTTTTTCAGAGGATATTGATAAAATATTGGGTAGCATGCGCGAAAATAATGTTTCGTATATAATTAATGCCTGCTCGTCAATTGAGGAAATTCCATATATTTTGGAGTTGGCTGAAAAATATGATTTTTTATATGCATCTGTCGGAGTTCATCCTCACGAAGTGGAGGATATGAAAGACAGAGATATTGAACTTTTAAGGGAATATGCAAAGCATAATAAAGTGAAAGCAATCGGGGAAATTGGTCTTGATTATTATTACGATAATTCGCCGAGAGATTTGCAGAAAAAGTGGTTTGCTAGACAGATTGAACTGGCTAAGGAATTAAAAATGCCTGTTATAATTCATGACCGAGATGCACACAAGGATTGCCTGGACATTTTAAGGGAATTAAAAACTGATGATTTAAGGGGAGTTTTTCATTGCTATTCGGGGAGTGCCGAAATGCTTAAAGAGGTTCTTGATTTAGGATTTTCTGTTGCCTTCGGAGGAAGCATCACCTTTAAAAAATCTCAAAGACCAGTTGAAGCGGCAAAGGCTGCACCACTTGATAAAATTTTGATTGAAACCGATTGCCCATACTTGACTCCCGAACCGTTCAGGGGAAAAAGAAACAGCTCATTATACATTCACTTGGTAGCTGAAAAATTGGCAGAAATTAAGAATATCAGTATTGATGAAATTGAAAATATCACATTGGAAAATGCAAAAAAATGTTTTGACATAGATTAAGGAGGGGTATATATGCCGGCAATGAATATAGCATATGAGTATCAAAATAATTTGTATATTAATTTAACTAACAGATGTACAAACAAATGTAAATTCTGTATCAGGTTCACACCATCAGGAGTTGATAATATTGATTTGTGGCTTGAGCATGAACCGAGTGCAGATGAGGTAATCAAGTCGATTAAAGAAAAGGACTTCAAAAATTATGGTGAAGTGATTTTCTGTGGTTATGGTGAACCAATGCTTCGATATGAGGTTTTATTGGAGGTTGCAAAGTTTATTCGTGAAAATTCAGATTTAAAGATAAGAATTAATACAAACGGACACGCAAATAGAGCTGCAGGAAAAGACATCACACCACTTTTAAAGGACTTGGTGGATTGCATTTCAATCAGTCTTAATGCAGAAAATGCACAGAAATATAATGAAATATGTGTTTGTGATTATGGTGAAGACGGATTTTATGAAATGCTCGATTTTGCAAAAAAAGCATCAAAATATGTTCCTGAAGTTGTATTGAGTGTTGTTGATGTTATAGGGGAAGATGAAATTGAGGCTTGTAGAAAAATAGCAGAGGAAACAGGGGTAGAATTCAGAGTAAGAGTGTATTCCGAATAAAAGGGAGAGAGTATTATGATTAGAAAATCATTAATATCATTAATTTATGAAACAGTATCAATTCAAAGATGGAATGACCATATAAGACCATCATTTGGTTTTACTGAGCTTGACAAGCAGGCGCATAAAATGTTTTATGCCTACCTTTTGGGGAAATGTGAGGGCGAGGGTAATTATAACCCTAATCTATTGGTTGATGGCGGTGTTTATGAGTTTTTGCACCGTGAGATTTTGACCGATATTAAGCCTCCTGTATACCATAGCCTGATGAAAGAAAAAGGCCCACAGATAAATGAGTGGGTAATGGAGCAGTTAAAGCCAAAAATTGAGTGCTTAAATGGTGATTTTTATGAAAAAATGAATGAATACTTTAAAAATCCCGAGTATGCAAAAAAGGAAAAAGAGATTTTGAAAGCAGCACACTATTATGCTACTGATTGGGAATTTAAAGTTATATATCCATTGAACTCACATACATACGGAATTGAACAGGTGAAAAGCGAGGTTACAAGGGGATTATCTGCTTGCAACACTTTCCAGGGTTTTCATAAGTTTGCAACAAACCCTGATTTGCAGGAATTTTTGTCAATAATAGGAAAGCTTCGCTATCAGCAGAGATGGTCAAGAGCAGTAAGAATGCCTGCAACATATGTTATGGGACATATGCTTGTGGTTGCGCTTTTGTCATATCTTTGCGGACTTGAAATAGGTGTTTGCGATAAAAGAATAGTAAACAATTTCTTTGGTGCTCTGTTTCATGATTTACCAGAAGTATTAACAAGGGATATTGTGTCACCTGTTAAAGCGTCGGTTGCCGGACTTGACAGTTTGATAAAGGGAATTGAAGATGAGCAGATGGAAAAAATCATATATCCGCTCATTCCTGGTGAGTGGCGTGATGAGATTAAGTATTTCACTCAAGACGAATTCGACTCGAAAATTATGATAGATGGAAAAATTGTTAAAACAACTTCCGATGAAATAAATAAACTTTATAATAAGGACGACTACAATGCTATTGACGGACAGATTATAAGAGGTTGCGACCATTTGTCTGCATATTTGGAAGCATATTTATCATTAAAATTCGGAGTTCAGTCAGAGAGTATACAATCAGGATACCACAATTTGTTTATCAATTATGACAATAAGGTAATTGGCGGAGTTGATTTTGGATTGTTGTTTGATTATTTTAGACTTTAATATGGTGTAATTTAATGAAAAGATATGAAAAGAAAGAAATGGATTTTTCCGCTACAAAGGAAAAAGCATTAAGATTATTAGAATTTCGCAATCATTCTTCAAAAGAACTCAAAAGAAAATTAGCTGTTGCAGGAGCAACTTCGGAGGACATAGAGAGAGTTATAGAATTCTTGGAAGAATATAACCTTATAAATGACAAGGATTATGCAAAAAAATTGGCAATTGATTTACATAATTTAAAAAAATATGGCAAAAGAAGAATTTGCTCGGAATTAGCGTCAAGGGGCATAAGTCAGGAATATATTGATGAAGCACTTTGTGAATTGCCAGAAATTGATAATGACGAATTTTTAAGATTAGTTGAAAAAAGGCTAAAAGGTGATTTTGAAAAGAAAAACAAGGATAGAGTTGTCCGATACTTTATTAACAGGGGTTATTCCTTTAATCAAATAGTTGGAGCTATCTCGGAATTAGAGAACAATTCTTTGTGATTTTCCAACTATCTGCACTTGAAAAAATATATTATGTGTGCTAAAATTAAAGAAGGTTTTAGCAAGAAAAGAGGTAAGAATATATGCTTCGGTATTTTACAGCAGGTGAAACGCATGGAAAGTGCCTGATAACTATTGTTGAGGGTATGCCTGCAGGAGTGAAAATTGATATAGAAAAGATAAATGCTATGCTAAAAAGGCGTCAGCAAGGATATGGCAGAGGCGGCAGAATGGCTATCGAAAGCGATAAGGCAGAAATTCTGTCGGGAGTAAGAGGCGGTTATACTCTTGGAAGTCCTATTGCCATAAAAATTGAAAACAAGGATTGGGCGTCGTGGGAAGATATTATGGGTGCAGAGGTAGCAACTGATGAAAAATCAGTAACCGCACCAAGACCAGGCCATGCCGATTTGACAGGTGGATTAAAATATAATCACAGGGATTTGAGAAATGTTTTGGAAAGAGCAAGCGCAAGAGAAACTGCGGCAAGGGTTGCAGCAGGTGCAATTGCCATTCAGCTTTTGGAGCATTTTGGAATATATGCCCTGACACACACAATAAATATCGGAGAGATTTATGACGACTCTCAAAAACTTGATGAGGAGTTCTTTAAAAAAGCAGTTAAATCATCAGTCGGTTTTGGTTCTTCAGATGCTCAAAAAAGAGCAGAGGAATATATTGATAAGGTAAAAGAAATAGGAGAATCTGTCGGCGGAGTGGTTGAAACTATATATGTAAATGTGCCGCAAGGACTTGGAAGCTATGTTCATTATGACAGAAAGCTTGATGCAAAAATTGCAATGGCAGCTATGAGTATTCAGGCGATTAAAGGAGTGGAGATTGGAGCAGGCTTTGAATGTGCAAAGACCTTTGGCTCAAAAATTCACGATGAAATCGTATATGATGGAAAATTTTTAAGAAGAACAAATAATGCAGGCGGAATTGAGGGCGGAATGTCAAACGGAGAGCCTATTTGCGTGAGAGCGGCTATGAAGCCTATTCCGACACTCTACACACCTTTAGACACTGTTGATATTAACACCAAAGAAGTTATTAAAGCATCAGTTGAGCGTTCCGATGTTTGTGCGGTTTATGCATGCTCGGTTGTTTTGGAGGCCTGTGTCGGCTTTGAAATTGCAGCGGCATTTTTAGATAAATTTGGTAATGACTGTCTTTGCGACATAGAAAATTCATATAAATCATATTTGGAAAGAACACAAAAGTATTGAAAGAAGGAAGAAAATGTATAATCCAAAATCATTAAAGGCAGAAGAATTTATCTCTCATGAAGAGGTTTTAGAAAGCCTTGAATATGCAGAGAAAAATAAGAATAATATAGAACTAATAGATAAAATTTTGGAAAAAGCAAGGGAAAGAAAAGGACTTTCTCATAGAGAAGCATCTGTACTTCTTGC
>JAZNGS010000231.1:0-11067 GCA_045576555.1 Clostridia bacterium
TGCAGGAATAATTACCTCGTCACCTGGGTTAAGGATTGCCATAAATGCATTGACCAAAGAATGCTTTGCTCCGTTTGAAATGACAATATCAGTAGGAGCATAAGAAAGACCATTTTCGTCTTTAAATTTCTTTGCAACTGCCTTTCTTAAGTCAAGTGTACCTGCGGCAGGTGTGTACTTTGTCATACCATTATTTATAGCTGCTATAGCAGCATCTTTAATATGTTGAGGAGTGTCAAAATCAGGTTCGCCGCAGCCAAAACCAACAACATCCTCGCCATTTGCTTTCATTTCCTTGAACTTTGCATCTATTGCAAGAGTAGGTGAGGGGCTTATACCCTTTGCCTTAATTGATAACATAAATAAACCTCCATAAATTTGAATGAAAAATAATTTTAAATTGCATTCTTGATAAATAATTATATAATATAATACACTAAATTGGCAAAAAATGCAAGAACTTTATAAAAATTATTCAAAAAATTCAAAATTATAAACAAATACTGATTACTCTGTATATGTTTTTATATGCAATTTTTTCGATTATTTCATCGGACACACCATTTAATGCAAGAATGTTGAAAATTTTATCAACATCTTTTATAGAATTAATGCCTTGTGCAATTGTGTCTATCCCATCAATATCCGAGCCTATTCCGATGTTATTTTCTCCGCCTAATGAAAGAAAATACTCAATATGTGAAACAATATCATAAATGTCGGCAGTTTTCTTTTTGGTTAAAAAAGGCGGATAAAAATTTATTCCCACACAACCATCTAATCGTTTAATTTCTTCAAACTGTCTATCGGTTATATTTCTTTGGTGAGGGCAGAGAGAATAAGAATTTGAGTGGCTCAAAACAATTGGCTTTTTTGTTATTTTACAAACATCAAAAAAAGTTTTCTCGCTTGAATGGGAAAGGTCAATAATCATTCCCAATTCATTCATTTTTCTGATTATTTCCTCACCAAAAGGGGTAAGACCTGTCTTGCTTCCGTTTGCACCTGCGATGTGGTTATCAAAGTTCCAGGTAAGAGTTAACATTCTAACACCCATATCATAAAGCATTTCCAAATCGTTAAGACTTTTTATTACTTCGCCGCCCTCTATTGTCAAAAAGGCATTTACATTTCTATTCTCTAAATCTGAAAAATTTTTGCATAGATTTATTTTATCTCTGTTATTTAAAAATTCATTATACATATAGTTAATCACATTAAAGCATCTTTCTTTTGGAGCTTTATAATATTTTGGGGAAATGAAGACCGCAAAAAACTGTGTGTCGGCAATGGTTGAAAGGTCTAAATTACTACTATTATCAAAGAGTTTTGTGGCAGTGTCACAATGCATATCACATATTGGTAAATCCTTCATAAAATCCCTCCTTGTTTTAATTATATGATGAGTAAAAAATATTAGTTAAAAATGCAGGAAAGTGTTGCTTTTTTTTCAAAAATAGTGTATAATATAAGCATAAAATCATAATATTTTCGAAAAACGAAAAATGGGCTAAACAGGAGGCTTTTAAAGTGTTTTTGCATATCGGAAACGATGTTGTTGTCAGAAAGGCAGATATTATCGCTGTCTTTGATATGGACAACACCACAATATCAAGACAAAGCCGCGACTTTTTAACGAAATCACAGAAAAACGGTGAGGTTATTGATATATGTGACGACCTGCCAAAATCATATGTTGTCGTAAATTGTGAGGGGCAAAATAAAGTTTACATATCATCTGTTTCGTCACAGACAATTTATAAGCGTTCAGGTTTGGGGAAAATAATTTTTTAGTATTAGGAGAAATAATATGGATGAGAGAAACGAAGTAAAATATGACGAAAACCAAATACAGGTTTTGGAAGGTCTTGATGCGGTAAGAAAGCGTCCTGGTATGTATATTGGCTCAACTGCTTCACCTGGTTTGCACCATTTGGTATATGAAATTGTTGATAACTCAATTGACGAGGCTCTTGCGGGATATTGTGATAAGATTATAGTTGAAATAAATCCTGATAACTCTGTTACTGTAACCGATAACGGAAGAGGTATTCCTGTTGGAATTCATCCGCAACAAGGTATTCCTACTGTCGAAGTTGTTTTGACAATTTTGCACGCAGGCGGAAAATTCGGAGGCGGCGGATATAAGGTTTCAGGCGGTTTGCATGGCGTTGGCTCATCTGTTGTTAATGCATTGTCAGAGAAGCTTGAGGTTGAGGTTTCAAACGGAGAGCATGTTTATTACCAGAGCTATGAAAGAGGTAAGCCTACCTGTCAGTTGAAGATTATTGGTGATACAACAAAGACAGGAACAAAAATCACATTTTTGCCTGACCCTGAAATCTTTGAAGTTCTGGAGTTTGATTATGATATTCTTTTGAACAGATTAAGAGAACAATCATTCCTGAATAAAGGTGTAAGAATTGTATTTATTGATAAGAGAGTTGATCCTGTAAGCGAGATTGAACTTTATGCTGAGGGTGGAATTAAGGAATTTGTTGCTTATAAAAACAGAAACAAGGACCCGCTACATGATGAGGTTATCTACTTTGAATCAGTAAAAGATGATATGACATTGGAGCTTGCAATGCAATATACTGACTCATACAGCGAAGTTATAATGAGTTTTGCAAATGATATTCACACAGGTGACGGCGGAACTCACGAAACAGGATTCAAGTCAGGTCTCACAAGAGTTATTAATGATTATGCGAGGAAAAATAATCTTTTAAAGGAAAAAGACCAAAATCTTTCTGGTGAAGACACAAGAGAAGGCTTAACAGCAATAATAAGTGTTAAGCTATCTGAAGCACAGTTTGAAGGACAAACAAAAACAAAGCTTGGAAATTCGGAGGCAAGAACCCTTGTTGAAAATGCAATAAACGATAAGTTTGCAGCATTCCTTGAAGAAAACCCAAGAGTTGCAAAGACTATCATAGAAAAGACTTTGACAGCATCACGAGCAAGAGAGGCTGCAAGAAAAGCAAGGGAAGCAACAAGAAAGAACTCGAGCGTTTCTAATTCAGCCCTTTTAGGAAAGCTTGCAAAATGTACCGATGAGGGCGAAGATTATGCTGAATTATATATCGTCGAGGGAGATTCTGCGGGAGGTTCTGCAAAGCAGGGAAGAAACAGGCGTTTCCAGGCTATTCTTCCGCTTTGGGGAAAGATGCTAAATGTCGAAAAGTCAAGAATTGACAAGGTTTATTCAAATGAAAAATTATTGCCTGTAATTCATGCATTGGGTGCAGGAATTGGTGATGAAATTGATTTGGATAAAATAAAATACGGAAAAGTTATTATAATGGCCGATGCCGATGTCGATGGTGCCCATATCAGGACACTTCTTTTGACATTCTTCTTCCGTTATATGCGTCCGTTAATTGATAATGGAAATATCTATATTGCTCAACCTCCTTTATATAAGGTGTTCAAAGGAAAAAATGCAAATCTTGTTGAGAAGTTTGCATTCTCCGATGATGAAAGAGATGCATTGATTGCAGAAATGGGACAAGGTTGTAAGGTTCAAAGATATAAAGGTCTTGGTCAAATGCATGCCTCTGAACTCTGGGAAACAACAATGAACCCTGAAACAAGAACAATGCTAAGAGTTGAACTTGAAGATGCTATTCAGGCTGATGAAATATTCACAATTCTTATGGGAGACAAAGTAGAACCAAGAAGAGAATTTATTGAAAAACACGCTAAATATGTTTCAAATCTTGACATATAAACAGATAAAACGCTGTGCAAACAGCGTTTTATCTATGTAATGAAGGGAATTATTATGCAATTTACATACAAACATACAAGATATGCCTGCTATATGGCATATATAACAGGTGCAATAATAAACAACCTTGCACCTCTTTTATTTGTTATATTTCAAAACGACTATAATGTTAGTCTTATTCAACTATCTTATGTAATTGGTGCGAATTTCGGGATACAGCTCGTGGTTGATTTTTTGTGTTCAAGATATGCTAATAAGATTGGTCACAGACGAATATTATTAATAGCACTATTTATGTCATTTTTAGGACTTATATCACTAGCAGCTCTTCCAGAACTGATGTATCCGTTTGCAGGCATTATGATTTCTGTTTTGTTTTATGCGATAGGAAGCGGATTATTAGAAGTTATGGTGAGTCCGACAATAGAGGCATTGCCGGGCGATAAAAAAACCTCTGATATGAGTATTCTCCATTCCTTTTACTGTTGGGGATGTGTGATAGTGATAATAGTATCAACCTTGTTTTTTGAGATTGTTGGGGTTAAAAACTGGAGAATTTTATGTTATTTGTGGGCATTGGTTCCATTTTTTACAATGCTGTTTTTCTTAAAAGTTCCGATTATTCCGTTTGGAGTGGAGCACGGAAAAGTATCGTATCGAGAAATATTTTCAAATGGAATGTTCAGAATTTTTGTTGTTGTAATGATATGTTCCGGTGCATCAGAAATTGCAATTGCACAATGGACATCATGGTTTGCAGAAACAGGACTTGGTGTTTCAAAAGCAATGGGTGATTTGTTGGGGCCTTGTATGTTTGCACTTGCTATGGGAGTTGGAAGAATTTCGTTAGGAAAATACGGAGAAAAGTTTGATACTTTTAATATTTTGTCGATTGCAGGTGTGATTTGTGTTATTGGTTATCTTGTAACTGTATTTTCAAAAAATCCAATTTTATCGCTTTTTGGATGCACAATAGTAGGTTTTGGTTCTGCTATTATGTGGCCTGCCACTTTGAGCATTGCGGCAAAGCACTGTTCAAATTTAGGTGTTGCATTGTTTGGATTGTTAGCCATGGGCGGAGATATAGGCTGTTGCATTGGTCCGATGTTGGTTGCCAAAACATCAACATTTTTCACAATTTCTAATTCACCAATGAAAGCAGGGTTTTTGTGTGCATTAATTTTCCCTGTTGTTTTGATGATTTCGGTAAATGTTTTGAAAAGAAAATCAATGCAAAAATAATATAGAATTAATTTTTCCTTGTATTATTTAAAATATTGTGTTATAATTAAACCATCTAAAATAATGGAGAGATAAAATGAAACTTAAAAAATGCCCAATGTGTAAAGTTATGGTTCCGGGTAAAAGCGAGAGCTGTCCTGTATGCGGAACTGAATATACAAAATTTCAATATTTTAAAATGAACAATCTGTCGAAATGTATTTGGATAATTCTTGCAATTATAATTGTTTATAACAGCATTGTTATAATTTCTTTCAATAGAAGAATAAGGGGATATTTGGATGAACTTCCAAAGGACATTGAAATTGTTGAAGATCTTAGAAATGATTATAATAGACTCAGTTTCATTCAAAAATATTTTGTTCATTCTGCAGAAATCGAACTTATTGAGGACTATTTTATAGATGAGGATGATATTGAAATAGTTGAAAATTATATTTGCAGTGTTCATTTTGAACAGGGAAGTCGTATGGGTGAGTATTCCGGAGAAATGATTGATGGTATTCCTGATGGACAAGGATTTTTTTCGTATTATCTTGAAGATGGAAGACATGCCACTTATCATGGAAAATTTGAAGACGGAGAGATTATGGGAATCGGCACCATGACTTATGAAGATGGGTCAAAATATGTCGGAGAATTTTATTCAGGTGTCCTTAACGGATATGGAATTGTATACAATTCTGATGGCTACATTGTAAAAAAAGGCAATTTCATTTCTGGAAGACTAAATGGCGAAGGAACAATATATGATAATTTTGGTGAGGAAATATACTCGGGAAGATTTGCTGCTGACACACCGATTGAGAGTGACTACAAGGCAGTTTGCACTGAAACTACCTTTGCCCAGCTTGAAGCTGATACAGAAAAATATGTCAATAAAAACCTTGCAATAAGCGGAGTTATAACAGATATTGCGATACAGGAAGATATGACTATTTATTATATTATTAGTATTGCAGGAAATAATCACAAGAATATATGCATTGAACTTGTGGGGAATAAAAAGGTTAATATCCGTCAGGGAGATAAATTGACTTTTTATGGTTATTGCAGCGGCTACAGGCAGTATATAAGTAATTCAGGAGCCGTTAATGGTGGAATGATTATAAAAACATATTATGCAGATTAATTAGGTTAACAGACAGGAGTCAAATGGTTTCTGTCTGTTTTTGCAAATCATATTTTGGAGGGGTAAGATGCTAAAAAGGACAGTTAATGTCGGTGGAGTTTTAGTTGGTGGGAATGCACCTGTTTCCATTCAGTCGATGACAAACACCGACACAAGAGATGTTATAAAGACAGTTGAGCAGATAAAAAGGTTAGAGGATGTTGGATGTGAAATAATAAGATGTGCGGTGCCTGATGAAGAAGCAGCAGATGCAATCGGAAAGATAAAAAAACAGATAAATATACCTTTGGTTGCTGATATTCATTTTGATTATAAGTTGGCACTTAAATGTATGGAAAATGGTGTTGACAAAATTAGAATAAATCCGGGGAATATTGGTAGTGAAGAAAGAGTCAGAGCAGTTGTTGATATGGCAAAGGACAAGGGAGTTCCGATACGAATAGGAGTCAACGGAGGTTCGCTGGAAAAAGATTTATTGGAAAAATATTCCCATCCTACTGCTGATGCTCTTATTGAAAGCGCAATGCGCCATGTTGAAATATTGGATAGACTCAATTTTAAAGATGTTATTTTGTCGATCAAAACATCAGATGTCAAAAGAACCATTGAGGTTTATGAAAAGCTTGACAAAATGAGCGATATTCCTCTTCATGTGGGAGTAACCGAATCGGGAACAATGCGTGGCGGAATTATAAAATCATCAATCGGCATAGGCTCGCTTTTGGCAAAAGGAATTGGTAACACAATGCGAGTGTCACTAACAGCAGACCCTGTTGAAGAAATTTATGCTGCAAAGGATATTTTGAGAGTTCTGGATTTAAGAAATGGAGGCGCAAAGCTGATTTCCTGCCCAACCTGCGGAAGAACTAGAATTAATTTGATAGAAATTGCAAATGAGGTTGAAAAACGAATTGCAAATATCCAAAAGGATATAACAGTTGCAGTTATGGGGTGTGCAGTAAATGGCCCCGGTGAAGCAAGAGAAGCAGATATCGGAATTGCCGGTGGAAATGGCGAGGGCTTAATTTTTAAGCACGGAGAAATAATAAAAAAAGTAAGCGAAGATAAAATTATTGATGCTCTTATGGACGAAATCGAAAAAATGTAGTAGATTTTGTGAAAAAGATATATTATAAATCAGAGGAATTTGATGATGAACAGAAGTGATAAATTAAGACAGCTTATTGGTGACAATGAAGCAGTTTTTATAAGTTCATATCCTAATATTTTCTATTATAGCAATTTTGAGTCAGAAGATGCAATTTTAATTATTACAAAAAATGAACAGTTGCTATTTACCGATTCAAGATACACAATTCAGGCAAAACTGCAGTCACCATTATATGAGATTTGTGATATTTCAAAAATTGAGGAAAAAATAAAATCGTTATCGCAAAATGTTTTGTGCATAGAAGAAGATTTTGTGACAGTTTCGCAGTTTTCAAAAATGCAGAGTTATGGAAAAAAACTAAAACCTTTTTCAAAAAGTATAAAAGAAATAAGAAAGATCAAGGATAGCGAAGAAATCAAAAAAATAGCCATGGCAGAGGGATTGGGAGATAAGGCATTTAGCTATGTGCTTGATTTGATTAAACCAGGGAAAACAGAAAAAGAAATTGCAATTGAACTTGAATTTTATATGAGAAAAAATGGTGCATCAGGAACATCTTTTGATACTATCTGTGCATCAGGTGTGCGCTCAAGTATGCCTCATGGTGTTGCAATTGATAAAGTTATCGAAAAAGGTGATTTCTTAACTCTTGATTTTGGATGTGTTTTGGACGGATACTGTTCCGATATGACAAGGACTGTTGTTGTCGGAGAAGCATCGTCAAGACAAAAAGAGATATATTCTGTTGTTTTAATGGCTCAAAAGGCGTGTCTTGATATGTTGAAAGCTGGCGTTTCCTGTGCCGATGCAGACAAGGCGGCAAGGGATATTATTAAGGAATATGGCTATGGAGAATATTTTGGTCATGGAACAGGGCACGGGGTCGGTGTTCAAGTTCATGAATTGCCGAATTTATCTCCCAAAAGTGATGATATCTTAACAGTTGGAAATGTTGTTTCGGTAGAACCCGGTATATATATTGAAGGTTTTGGCGGAGTGCGAATTGAAGATTTGGTGCAAATTGGTGATAAAAATGTGCTAAATTTAACAAAATCCGAAAAAGATTTATTAATTATTTAAAAAAGACTTGTATTTTTTGTAAAAATATATTACAATATACTGGTAATATAAAAAGAAATGAATTAAAATAAATTTATGGAGGAAAATATTTATGATTACAGCAAGTGATTTTAGAAATGGAGTTACTTTTGAATTTGAAGGTAATGTATTTCAGGTAGTTGAGTTTTTGCATGTTAAGCCTGGTAAGGGTGCAGCGTTTGTAAGAACAAAGCTTAAAAATGTTATGACAGGCGGCGTAGTTGAAAAGACATTCAGACCAACAGAAAAGGTTGAGCCTGCAAGAATTGAAAAGAAGAATATGGAATATTCTTATAATGATGGTGACCTTTATTACTTTATGGACCCTGAAACATTTGATATGGTTCCTATTGGCAAGAATGAGGTTGGCGATGCATTGAAGTTTGTTAAGGAAAATATGGTTTGTATGATTTTGTCATACAAGGGCAATGTATTTGGTATTGAACCACCTACATTCGTTGAATTGGCTATCACAGAAACAGAACCTGGTTTTGCAGGAAACACTGCAACAGGTGCAACAAAGCCTGCTACACTTGAAACAGGTGCTGTTATTCAGGTTCCATTGTTTGTTGACGGAAGCGATATAATCCGTGTTGACACAAGAACAGGGGAATATATGGAAAGAGTATAATTCTTTTAGGAGGATATGTTATGGAAACTCTAACAAGTAAAATTGCGTACATTAAGGGTTTGGCAGAGGGTTTGAATATTTCAGATGAAACTGCAGAAGGAAAGGTTTTATTAAAGCTTATTGATGCAATTGATGAAATTGCAGAGGCAGTTGATGATGTTTTAGATGCACATGACGAGCTTGAAGAAAAAGTTGACGAAATTGACGAAGACCTTGCAGACCTTGAAGATTTAGTTTATGAAGATTGCGATTGCGACTGCGATTGCGATTGTGATGATGAATATGATGATTTCTTCGACGATGACGATGACGAATTTTTTGAAGTTGAATGTCCAAGCTGCGGTGAGGATGTTTTGATTGACTTTGATATTCTTGATGACGAAAAGGGTATTATCTGTCCTAACTGCCACGAAGAAATTGCGTTGGAATTTGACACAGAAGAAGACGAAGACTAATAAAAAATCCACTCTTTATGAGTGGATTTTTTTCTACCATATAAAATTAGATTTTGCAGCTTCGCCATTGTCAATCAAAATATCTTGTGCTGTCATAGATTTGTTTATAACAGTTACAAAATATGACCATTCGGCAATTTCTTTTGCATCTGCCCATTTTGGCAGCAAAGTTTCTGCCATAACCTGTTCCCAGAGAACAGGATTTTTTATAATATGGTCATTTAGTTCTGTCAACACACCGCCCGGGGACAGACTGTTTGAGGTTGCGCCAAATTCTGCAATTCTTAAGGCAGTATTTTTCATATAAGCAATCATTCCGCCTTTGCTTGCGGCGTATTCAGGAAATTCTGCTCCTGTTTGTGCACTTGATGAGGCTATGAACAAAACGCTCTTTATATTCTTTTGTATTGCATATTTTTCGGTTACTCGTATTGTGCCTTTTAAGTTGATATCAATATCCATTCCAGAATTTTGAACACCTGCGTTGTTAATAAGTATTTCAATATCCGATATATCAGGTAATTCGTTGGAAAAAATATCTGCCTGAAAATGTGAGTAATTAGGGTGATTGATGTTTTTTGGACATTTGTCAATTCCTATTACATTATGACCTTCTGACAAAAATTTATTTGCTATTTCCTGGCCAATTCCACTTGATGTACCTGTAATGAGTACTTTCATATTGTTTTATCTCCTTTGATATAATCGATGTATTCTTTTCCGACATTTTTTTCTTTCCATCTGAGACAAATCTTAAAGCCAAATATTGCGAACAAAAATTCACATAAAAGCTCTACAATCATTCCTGTCAAAGCACACATCACGCATTGTAAAAGAGTCCATCCAAAGAAAATGTGGCTGACAAAAAGAGCAAAGATGAGATTATCAATAAATTGTGCGACAGCAGTTGAAATATATGCACTTGAAATGTAGGCAATTAGGGAGTCAGAATTTTTTTTAAAAACCTTTCCGATAAAATAATTCAAAAAGTTATTTACAAAAGCGGATATTAAAAATGCAAAAGAGCTTCCTAAAAGCACATACCAAGTTCCGCCGAATGTGCGGTCAATTGCGCTATTTATAAGTTCAGGTGATTGGTATGCAGCGCTCCATATACCAGAGATGCTGCTTGCAATAAAAAATAGAAAGCAAAATATAAGATTTGTAAATATTGCAAAAATAGATAATTGAGAGGCTGCCTTTGGTCCAAAATGTCTTGTAGTTATATCCATTATAAGAAAAGTGAGCCACGAAAAAATTATTCCGCAATCAAGAGCAAGCCAGTCAAAAGGCAGGTTTATGCTCTTGTTTGCCATTAAATTCATAGAAAAGACCGACATAATAAATAAAACGACAGTTATTGTCGGTATTGATTTTAAAAATAGTTGAAATTCAAAAAAATCTTTTTTAATCATGATTGTAAACAAAATGACACAAGGTGCCAATCCTTTCCAATAGTTTTGTTTATAGACAGGATGGTTTCGAACTGTCTTGGTAAAGTATAGCACAATTTATCTGAAATTACAAGAAGCTGAATGCGATTTTTTAATATATTAACTGAAAAAAGGAGAGCATTTTACTAAATTTATAGTTTTTCTTCCTATATTATGTAAGGGGAAAGAAAATTTATACAAAATTAACAAAAAATATAAAATATTAAAAAAA
>JAZNGS010000232.1:0-2885 GCA_045576555.1 Clostridia bacterium
AACATTAAATTCATTGTGTTAATTGCCGTGCTTGGAGAAAAATACAAATCCTCATCATAAAATCTTCTGATTAATTCAATATGACTGTTTCCCCAATAACTCTTTTCGCCATCCGTTTTGACATCTCTTTCAATCGTTTCATCATTGAGTTTTAAAACTCCGTCTTCATATCGAAGTTTTTCCTTCTCGAAAACAAGTTCAAATTCAGGGAACGAATTATCTCCGTAAGAATTTGTTGCAAAAAACATTCCTTTTGCTCCATTTTCAAACTCCATATATGCAGAAACAGTATCCTCAACCTCAATCTCGCTATGCGAAAAGTTAATTGACTGTGCCTTAACATTAATTGCTTTTCCAATTATATATCCGAAATAGTCAAGAGTGTGCACTGCCTGATTTATGAGCACTCCTCCGCCCTCTGTCGCATATTTACCGCGCCACGCATCATGTTCATAATATTCCTTTGTTCTGCACCAGGTTAATATTCCTTTGGCAGATATGAGTTTTCCTAATTGTTTGCTGTCATAAATCTCTTTCATTTTGACGACACTTGGATTGAGTCTATTCTGAAAAACAATACATATACTTTCAGAGTTTTCTAATTCCAAAAGTTCACAAAACTCTTTTCTAGTCATAGTAACAGGTTTTTCACACACGACTTTCTTCCCTGCAACAAGCGACTTTTTAATCATATCAAAATGAAGATAATGCGGTGTGCAAATATGGATACTATCAATGTTTTCATCCTTTAGCATTTCATCGAAATCACCATATTCTAATGCATTATATTCTTTTGCGCCTTGTGCACACCTTTCGGGATTGTTATCGCATATAGCATAAACTCTGGCATTTTTTGTTTTCGAAACGGACATGGCGTGAACCGGCCCTATAGCACCATATCCAACAATACATACATTTTTCATATCCTTCCCCCTGAATAAGCAGTTATAATCAAAATGTTCGGGTTATTTCTCCTTGAAATTATAATCTTTCTATTATTTTTTTAAGTGCATCATATGCTATCTCATATTTATCAACACTGCTTTTTTCAAGCTTTAGCATTTCATCACCTGTCTCAAGGTCTTCCAATCCCGCAAAAGTTCCCAAATGAGGCTCAAGACTAACAAAACCACTATATCCTTTTTCCTTGAGCTTTCCTAAAATATACTCAATGTTTCCATTTCCAACTCCTGCCGGAACAATGCTTCCGTCTTCCAATGAATCCTTAATATGCATATATTCAATATATTGGGAGAGTTTTTCATAAGCAACCTTTGTATCTTGTCCGCATTGAACAAAATTAGCAGGGTCAAAAACAGCTTTAAAATTATCGCAATATAATTCCTGCATCAAATCAAGGCATCTGTCGATTGTGTCTCCGTATATGTCCTTTTCATTTTCGTGAAGCAAGATAACTTGCTCACTCTTTGCATATTCGATCAATCTCGACAAGCGACTTATTACCTCATCTCTGTACTTTTCCTGTTCTCCATCCTCAATAAAGAAACTGAACATTCTAATATATTTTGTTCCGATTGTCTTTGCAATTCTGACAACATTCTTGAATTTTTCAAAATGAGGCTCAAAGTCATCAGTTATTTTGATTTTACCAATTGGTGAACCAATTGATGATGCGCTAACCCCATATTCCTTCATTTTATTTAATAGTTCATTTGTTTCATCAATATTCAAATCAGCAATATTTTTATCATTTATAAACCTTGGTTCAAAATAATCAATACCAAGTCTTTTTATCTCACTGAATTGAACTATAATGTTGCTGTCAATTTCATCCGAAAACCCAGATATCACAAAATTACTCAAAAAAAATCACCTCTTTTTATAGTTACTTGAATTTTAACATAATTTGCTTAATATGTCAATAATAAAACCGGTATATTTATTAACTATATTGGTGTTTTGTCTTTGCTATTTCTAAAAAAATATAATAAGCCATATAAAAAGCGAATAATATAACTTTAATTGCAAAAAATAATAAAAATTGATTGGAGGCAGAATATAATGTTCAAACACGAAAAAATGCTTTTTCATCCTGTAGAGGTGGAAAGACCAAATCCGCAATATGCTGTACTACTTCAGGAGCAACTTGGAGGCGGAAACGGAGAACTCAAAGCAGCTATGCAATATATGTCACAGAGTTTTCGTATTAAGGACCCTGATATCAAGGATTTATTTCTTGATATAGCTGCAGAAGAGCTTGGTCATATGGAAATGATTGCACAAACAATTAATTTGCTCAACGGCCATGATGTAGATGCAACAAAAGTGCAGGCAGGCGAAGTTCAGTCTCATGTTATTTTGGGTTTAAATCCCGGACTAATAAATGCTTCAGGCTACTCCTGGACTGCAGATTATGTTACTGTAACCGGAGACTTGTGTGCTGACCTTTTGAGTAACATAGCATCCGAACAGCGAGCAAAAGTGGTTTATGAGTATTTGTATCGCCAAATAAATGACAAAAAAGTAAAAGAAACTATTGATTTCCTTCTAAATCGAGAGGAAGCACATAATCAAATGTTCCGTGATGCATTTAACAAAGTACAAAACAGTGGTTCCAACAGAGATTTTGGAACAACAAAAGCAGCTAGAATGTATTTTTCAATGTCAGATCCGGGACCTAATGCATTTGCAGGCAATGAAACTACCGCTCCAACATTCAATAAATAATTCAAAATTTTAAATAAAAAAAAAGACTATTCGAAAGAATAGTCTTTTTCTGGTGGGCCATCTAGGACTCGAACCTAGGACCGTCCGGTTATGAGCCGGATGCTCTAACCAACTGAGGTAATGGCCCTCAAAATTGTGAAAAAAAGCCTTAAAAAAGGCTTTTTGGTGACCCGTGCGGGAATCGAACCCGCGTTACC
>JAZNGS010000233.1:0-5720 GCA_045576555.1 Clostridia bacterium
ATAGAATTAAATTCTCAAGAGACCAAAAAAATCATTATAAAAAAAGCACTTTCGGTCAAAAAGAAATATTATGGCGACAAGATTTATGCAAGAGGTCTTATTGAGATTTCAAATATATGCAAAAACAACTGTTATTACTGCGGAATAAGAGCAGAAAACAAAAATGTTATAAGATATAGACTTTCAAAAGAAGAAATTTTTGATTGCTGCGAAACAGGTTACAATTTAGGATTTCGTACCTTTGTTATGCAAGGCGGAGAAGATTTATATTATACTGATAAAATTATGTGTGATATAATAGGCTCCATCAAGGAAAGATATCCTGAATGTGCAATTACGCTTTCAATCGGCGAAAAATCAAAAGACACTTATAAAGCATACAAAAATGCAGGTGCCGATAGATTTTTATTGCGTCATGAAACAGCAGACAGTTGCCACTATGGCAAACTGCACCCTGAAAATATGAGTCTTGAAACAAGAAAACAATGTCTTTATGATTTGAAAGAATGCGGATTTCAGGTTGGTGCAGGGTTTATGGTCGGCTCCCCATATCAGACCATTGAAAATTTGGCTGATGATTTATTATTTTTAAAAGAATTAGAGCCTCATATGGTAGGGATAGGTCCGTTCCTGCCACATCACGACACACCTTTTAAAGACCAACAAAAAGGCTCATATCAATTGACTATAACAATGCTTGCACTAACAAGACTATTGCTTCCAAAAGTTTTGTTACCTGCAACAACCGCACTTGCAACTCTAAATCCCGAAAAAGGAAGAACGGACGGTTTTTTAGCAGGAGCAAATGTGGTTATGCCTAATCTTTCTCCCCAATTGCACAGAAAAGATTACTCCCTGTATGATGATAAACTTTCAACAGGAAACGAAGCGGCGCAAAGCGTTAAACTTTTAGAAAAAGAAATCGAAAAAGCAGGATTTACTCTTGATATGTCAAGAGGAGATAATATAGAATTTTTAGGAAAGGTTAAATCTTAATGAGTATAAATTCAAAACAATCGGTAAAATGTCCGAAGTGCTCTCATTTGAACGATGTGATTGTGTGGAGCTCAATTACAAGTGATGACAGTGAAGACTTAAAAAAAGAACTATTGGGTGCAAAAATAAATATGTTCAGATGCTCTAACTGTTCACATACTGCACTTATGCCAAATCCATTGTTATATCACGACAAGGAAAAGAAACTTATGATTTCATTTACACCTTGTAACGATGATAATAAAAAGGCACAATTATTTGCAAATATTAAGGAAACTTCAAAAAAATCTAAAGAATTAAAAAATCTTATCGATTATAACTTGCGATTTGTAACAAATTATGATACAATGTTGGAGAAAGTATTAATTTTTGACAACGGATTGCACGATAAAGTCATTGAAGTTCTCAAAGTTTTAATACTTACGCAAGAGCCTGAAAAGGCAAACGACAGAATTATAGTGTTCGGAAAATATGAAGACGATTATATAGAATTTTTGGTTAAAGACAACAAAGAAAATCAATTTTACACATCAAGAATTCCATTTGAATCATATGATGCAATTAAAACGCAACTTTCTCAAAGCGGTGTTAAATACAAGAGCTTTGATTGGGAAATTATTGATATAGACTATGGCGCATCACTATTAAGAGGTGCAAATAATATTCTTTAAGGAAGGAACTCACAATATGAAAAAACTTTTTACAGTTTTTATTTCAATTGTAATGCTTACACTCATTTCCGCTTGTGGCGGCGAAAAGGAAATAAAGAAAAACGAAACTTTATTAAAATATTATGAAACAAGCGAAGAATACTTTGACTACGATTCAACATTCTTCGATTTCAGATTGCCTTTATATTGGAAAGGCAAATATGTTGTAGATGTTTTCGCTGACCACGAGGATTTTTATGAAAAAACTTCCTATGACGAAGACGGAACAGGACTTGTCTTCTCAATATATGCATATGACGACAAATCATATAAAAAAGAACATAAAAACTATAGATATCTTGACTATCACGATGACCTCGAAAAACACTATATTCTTGTTTATCCTGATGAAGAAAAGTATATCGAGAGTGCACAAGAGGTATACAACGACTTGAAAGAAGCTTTTTCAGTTATTCTATATACATTTGATGCTTAAAAAGTATCGGAGTTTATCTCCGATACTTTTTTATTCCCAAATCATTAACCGTTCTTATCAATTTTTCCAAATTATGTTTTTCCATTTCACCAAGCGGCAGTCTCACCTTTCCGACATTATAGCCAAGATGTTGCATAATTGTCTTTATCGGCACAGGATTAACTTCTGAAAACAATCCATTTATGACCTCCATATACTTTAACAACATTTCTTTAGACTCTGCCATTCTCCCCATTCTATACAGTTTGCAAATATTATGCATCTGTTCAGGTATGATATTTGCAGCAACCGAAATAACCCCCACTCCACCAAGCGACAATATCGGAAGTGTTATGTCATCGTTTCCTGAATAAATATATAAATCAGGGATTTGTGATGCAATTTGTGCGGCATATCCAACATTTCCACTTGCCTCTTTTATGGCGACTATATTTTCTATTTCAGCTAACCTTTT
This sequence comes from Clostridia bacterium, assembly GCA_045576555.1. Classification (GTDB taxonomy): domain Bacteria; phylum Bacillota; class Clostridia; order UBA1381; family UBA1381; genus RGIG1988. Next base: position 2,597 of record JAZNGS010000233.1, read on the forward strand.
CATTGTGTCTATCGGAATATTTACACCTGTTCTTGACGGAACATTATATAAAATAACAGGTATGTCGACCGAATTGGCAATAGCCTTAAAATGTTCATATAATCCACTTTTATTCGCCTTATTATAATATGGTGTGACCGACAAAAGTGCATCTGCACCAAGTCCTTGTGAATGCATTGAAAATCTTACTGCATGGTTTGTGTCATTACTCCCACACCCTGCTATAACAGGCACCCTGTGATTTACCTTTTTTACAGCAAACGAAACCACCGACAAATGCTCATCATCATCCATAACAGAAGCCTCTCCTGTTGTTCCACATACTATTATTGCATCAGTTTTATGTGCTATGTGCATTTCAATTAATTCTTCAAGCACATCAAAATTTATCTTGTTGGTTTCATCAAATGGAGTCACAAGTGCAACACCCGAGCCTGTAAAAGGCAATTTTTTCATAATACCATTCCCCTCATTAATTTTTTATGAAAAAAATACACAATGATTTTTATCATTGTGTATCTTATTATTTTAAACTTATGTATTAGTCCATATAGCCTTGTGCAGTCAAAAGCTCTGCCATCAAAACAGCTCCGCCTGCCGCACCTCTTAGGGTGTTATGTGAAAGACAAACAAACTTGTAATCATACTGACTGTCAGGACGAAGTCTTCCAATTGAAACTGCCATACCGCCCTCTAAATTTCTGTCTAACTTTGATTGAGGTCTGTTGTCCTCTTCAAAGTAGTTCAAGAACTGCTTTGGTGCGTGAGGAAGATTTAATTCCTGTGGAGCACCTGAAAATTCTTTCCATGCCTTTTTGATTTCTTCAATTGAAGGCTTGTTTTCAAAACTTACAAATACTGCAGCCATATGACCGTTTGAAACAGGAACTCTCAAGCATTGAGTTGTGATTGAAGGTGATGTTGCATCAACAATTTTATCTCCCTCAATCCTACCCCAGATTTTCATTGGTTCAACTTCGCTCTTTTCCTCTTCTCCGCCAATAAATGGAATTACATTGTCTATCATTTCAGGCCATGTTTCAAAAGTCTTTCCTGCACCTGAAATAGCCTGATATGTTGTTGCAAGACATTTTGTAACCCCATATTTCATCAATGGGTGAAGGGCTGGAACATAGCTTTGCAATGAACAGTTTGACTTAACTGAAATAAATCCTCTCTTTGTTCCGAGTCTTTTTCTTTGAGCATCTATAATTTGTGAATGTTCTGAATTTATCTCAGGAATAATCATAGGAACATCAGGAGTATGTCTGTGAGCAGAATTGTTTGATACAACAGGACACTCTGCCTTTGCATATGCTTCTTCCAATGCTCTTATTTCGTCTTTCTTCATATCTACTGCACAGAATACGAAATCAACCATTGAAGCAATTTTTTCAATGTCTGCAGTTGCATCCATAACAATCATATCAGCAACTGATTGAGGAATTTCCTCCTCCATTGCCCATTTTTGCCCAACTGCCTCGCTATATTTCTTTCCGGCACTTCTTGGTGATGCTGCTAACACCTCGATAGTATACCATGGGTGGTTATGTAATAGAGTTATAAATCTCTGTCCAACCATACCTGTTGCGCCGATAATACCAACTTTATAATTTTCTTTCACTTATAATCTTCCTCTCTTTGCATCTTTACTCGTATTATATTATCATTATTAAAATAAGATGTCAACAACATTTTTCGTTATTTTGTCTGTTTTAAATAAAAAACACAAAAAATTTTTAAAAAAGGCTTGATTTTATATAAAATGTGTGATATACTACACGAGTTAAATTACGGATGGTCCTCTGCCTTGGTCGGCACGAACGTCTAAGATATGAGAGGAGGGCTTAATGATGAATGCAAATGAAATCATTAGTGCTTTGACAAAAGACCAAATCAGAACAGACTTGCCTGAACTTAAGGTAGGTAACAATGTAAAGGTTTACCAGAAGATTGTTGAAGGTAACCGTACAAGAACTCAGATGTTTGAAGGAACAATCATCAAAATTCAAGGCGGCGGCATCGCAAAGACATTCACAGCAAGAAGATTGTCATCAGGTGTTGGTGTTGAAAAGACTTGGCCTGTTAACTCACCTAACATTGAAAAGATTGAAGTTTCAAGACTTGGTAAAGTTAGAAGAGCAAGACTATTTTATCTTCGTGACAGAGTTGGTAAGGCTGCAAAGGTTAAGGAAAGAATTTGACCTTGTCCGCAAATATAGGTTTAAAGGGACAGTTTTTGTCCCTTTTTGCTTTTTTTGTTAAAGAATGTTAACTTGATTATAATAATTTTTTCACATTTTGGTGATAAAATATATTAGTGTAATAGTACATAAAAGGAGTTAATTTATATGAGCGATTTTACTGAAAATAAAAATTCTGAAACAACACCAAGCGTAACTGATGCTCCCGAAAAGGAAGTATTTAACCTAAAAAAAGAAGTTTTTGAATGGATTTATACCATTTTGATTGCGCTTGTGATTGCGTTCGTTATAAAAGGTTTCTTATTTGATGTAGTCAAGGTTGACGGAAATTCAATGTATCCTACTCTTATGAATAATGACAGAATGATTATAACAAAGCTTGGCTATCAGCCAAAACAGCAGGATATCGTAATCTTAGATTCAAACTACAAGAAAAGAGAAATCTATTATGAAAAAAGTGGTAAGGAATTAAATGCGGTTTCAAAATTCATAGAATATCATTTTAATCTTCCAAAAGATTTGAAGAAAAGATTTTATGTAAAGAGAATTATTGCTCTTCCAGGACAGACTATTGACATCATTGACGGCAAAGTATGGGTTGACGGAAAAATGTTAGAAGAAGAATATTACCAAGGTGAAACACCTTTGTTTGACCCTGCTGTATCTTTCCCTATGACAGTCGAAGATGATTGTGTTTTTGTTATGGGCGATAACAGACCTCACAGTTCAGACAGTCGTTCCTCTTCCCTTGGCACAGTTCCGATTGATGCGATTTTAGGAAAGGCACAACTTCGAATTTGGCCACTCAATTCTATTGGTTTGGCAAACTAAAGTTAAAAATTTTCAAAGAAACCGCTGCTGCAACGCATACGGTTTCTTATTTCTTAAAATAATAACAAATGAAAAGAGATGATTTAATG
>JAZNGS010000234.1:0-2652 GCA_045576555.1 Clostridia bacterium
TGTTTTGAATGTATTGATGGGCGAAAGATATAAGATGGTTTCAAAGGAAACAAAGGGTATCGTTAAGGGTGAATACGGAAGAACTCCTGTTCCGATTTCTGATGATTTCAGAAAGAAGATTATCGGTGACGAGGAACCAATCACCTGCAGACCTGCAGATTTGTTGAAGCCTGAATTGGACGATTTGAGAGAAAAATGTGCAAAGTGGATTAAGCAGGACGAAGATGTTTTGAGCTATGCTTTGTTCGACCAGGTTGCAACAAAGTTCTTTGAAAACAGAGAACCAAAAGTTCAGACTATAGACGTTGAATTTATATAATTCCTTTTAGAAAGGAGAAAAACAATGGAAAGAAATGTTTATGACATTTTGATGGAGCGTGGCTTAATCGCACAAACAACACACGCTGAAGAAATAAGAGAACTTCTCGGAAAGGAGAAGGTTACATTTTATATAGGCTTTGACCCGACAGCAGACAGTCTTCATGTGGGACATTTCTTGCAGATGGTTGTTATGAAGCATATGCAGGATGCAGGACACAGACCGATTGCATTGGTAGGCGGCGGAACAGGTCATATCGGCGACCCATCAGGAAGAACAGATATGCGTTCTATGATGACAACTGAAACAATTAATCATAATTGTGAAATCTTCAAGAAACAGCTTTCAACTCTTATTGATTTTTCTGACGGAAAAGCAATAATGGTTAATAATGCTGATTGGCTTTTGGATCTTAACTATGTTGAATTTTTAAGAGACATTGGTGCTTGTTTCTCGGTTAACAAGATGCTTACTGCTGAATGTTTCAAGCAAAGACTTGAAAAAGGTCTTTCATTCCTTGAGTTTAACTATATGTTGATGCAAAGCTATGACTTTTTGATGCTAAACAGAAAGTATGGCTGTAAAATCGAATTAGGAGGAGATGACCAGTGGTCAAACATCCTTGGAGGATTGGAGCTTTGCAGAAGAAAAGACCAGACTCAAGTTTATGGTATGACATTCACACTTCTCACCACATCAGAAGGTAAGAAGATGGGTAAAACTGCAAAGGGTGCTTTGTGGTTGGATCCTGAAAAGTGCAAGCCATATGATTTCTACCAATATTGGGTTAATGTTCAAGACGCAGATGTTATCAACTGCTTAAAACTTATCACATTTATTCCAATGGAAGAAATCCGCGAAATGGAAAAATGGGAAGGACAGGAACTTAACAAAGCTAAAAAGATACTTGCTTATGAGGTAACAAAGCTTGTTCATGGCGAGGAAGAGGCAAAGAAGGCGCAGGAAGCAGCGGAAGCTGTGTTTGCAAACGGCGGTGTTAGTGACAATATGCCTACAACAGAAATTAACCTCGCAGATTATGAAGGAAAATCAGTTCTTGATATGTTGGTTGGAATTAACTTTATCCCATCAAAGGGTGAGGGAAGAAGACTTGTTCAGCAAAACGGTCTTTCAGTTAATGACAGTAAAGTAACAGATGTGAATATGCCTTTGACAGACGATTTATTCACAGATGAGGGTATGATTGTTAGAAAAGGTAAGAAAGTTATCCATAGAATTATAAAAAAATAATTTAATCTGACCGCCTGATAAATTTCAGGCGGTCTTGTATATATAAGAAATTTTTGGTAAAAATAAAATTGACCATTACACGATTTTGTGTTATAATATATGTAGAAAAATTGAACGGAAAAAATAATTGAACTTATGGAGGTAAAATTTGTGGCAAAAAATTTAAAACTTAAAATTATACCATTGGGCGGATTGGACGAGATCGGGAAAAATATGACCGCCATTGAATATGGTAATGAGATAATTGTTGTAGATTGCGGAATGTCGTTTCCTGATGACGATATGCCCGGAGTTGACCTGGTTATCAATGATATTTCATACCTTGAAAAGAACGCATCAAAGCTAAAAGGTATATTTTTAACTCACGGACATGAAGACCATATCGGAGGGTTGCCTTACTTTTTAAAAAGTATTAATGTTCCTGTTTACGGAACAAGGCTCACAATTGCTCTGGTTGAAATGAAACTAAAGGAGCACAATCTTTTGTCAAGCGTTAAGGTTGTGAATGTGAGAGCAGGGTCGCTTGTTTCTGTGGGACAGCATTTTAAAGTGGAATTTATAAGAACAAACCACTCAATTGCCGACTCTGTTGCGTTAGCAATAACCACACCGCAGGGAACAGTTTTGCATATGGGCGACTTTAAGATTGACACAACTCCGATTGTTGGCGATATGATTGACTTAACAAGACTTGGAGAGCTTGGAAAACAGGGAGTTTTGGCGCTTTTGTCGGATAGTACAAACGCAGAACGCCCTGGCTATGCAATGAGTGAGAGAAGTGTCGGCGAAAACTTTGATAATATATTCAAAAACTGTAAAAAGAGAATTATCGTTGCAACTTTTGCATCCAATGTGCACAGAGTTCAGCAGATAATAAATGCGGCGGTTGCAAATGGCAGAAAGGGCGCAGTTTCAGGCAGAAGTATGGATACGATTGTTGAAATTTCCGTTATGCACGGATATATGAAAGTTCCTCAAGGGGTTTTGATTAACCTTGACAGTATTAATAAATATAACCCTGAACAGATTGTAATTATCACAACAGGCAGTCAGGGTGAACCTATGAGCGCTTTGACAAGAAT
>JAZNGS010000235.1:0-8283 GCA_045576555.1 Clostridia bacterium
CTTTTTTCATATCGAGCAACACCAATAGTTTTTTCTGATTCATGCATTTTTACATATATATTAAACTTATTTGTATCCGATGTTATTAAACAGTACACAAAATAGAAAGTATCATTTTCTTCAGGATAAGATGTTATAATAGGACCGGTATATAATTCATCCGCATAAAACACCTTGTTTTCTTTTGTACCCGTGTATGTCTGAATATAAAGACTCATCTCATAATTTCCATCATTAATATTAGTGGTAAAATCACTTGAAATATTAAAGAAATGATTACCTTCATATTTTTTTGAATTACACAACGGAACAGAATCCATTGATGTCATCCAGTCTTTTTTCAACCCATGATTAGTCCCATCCGATTGCATGGTTTCATCACTCATCAAAAAGTTTTTGTGAAGAGCAGTTGTTCTGTGAACTCTCTCTTCACTTTCTATAACAACATCACCATTTTCATCTTTTACTACATTACCCTCCTCATCAAGTTGAGGATTCTGCCTGATAAGTATGGGATCATCCCATGTGGCATCTATATGATAATATTTATCATCAATCTTAACATAATTCCATATATGACCAATTGCAAATGACGAACATAACTCAACATCAAGTCCCAATTCTTTCCCTATAAAATACATTGCCTGGGCATATCCCTGACACACTGTTTCCTTATAGGCAAATACGCTGTGCAAACTATATGACCGATATTTATATTCATCATCATATTCACAGTCTTCTATCAGTTTATCATGCAAAATCAACAGTTGTCCTAAAGGGTCATCCGTCAAAGACTTGATTTCATTCACATACTCGTCAATTCCTTTATTAATCAATGCTCTTCCCAGAATATCCTCTTCTATTGTTTCAAATAAATAAATAGGAGAAAAATCAGTTACTATTCTATCTTTGACTTGCGATGTTTCTCCATCTACATAATTATATATTATATATCCTGATGCAATCATAAAATCTTTATTTACAGCAAGAATATATGAAAGTTTCTCCACAGTTAAATTGTATCCTGTTAAATAAATTTTTTTAGTATGATTATACAATTGTTGTCGGATATATTCTTCCGCAGACATTGAATTTGATGTCGAAAAAGTCTGGATAGAATAACCTTTTTCAGCCTCTGTTCCTTCAAAAACAATCCCGCCTGTGGGATAACTGATTTTATAATTTTCTTCATCAAAAGTTATTAACTCTTCTGCATAGCACACATTAAATGTCATCAAAAAAACTATTGCTGTCAATAATAATTTCTTAATCATAGACATTCACTCCAAATTACATAAACTTCCCTGACATTCTCTGCATTCTCTTTAGCATCTTTTGTTGCTTAGGATTTTGGAACTGTTTCATCATTTGTTTCATCTGGTCAAACTGTTTCAAAAGTTCATTAACATCCTGAACTCTTGTTCCGCTACCTTTAGCAATTCTCACCTTTCGGCTTGCACCGATTATTTGAGGTTTCTGTCTTTCCTGTGGTGTCATTGATTTTATAATGGCTTCAATTCTGACCATTTTCTTTTCAGAACCTTGTTCATCTACAGAATCAAGCACTTTTTTATCAACTCCCGGTAGCATTCCCACAAGTTGAGTTATGCTGCCCATTTTTTTGATTTGCTGAAGCTGTGTCATAAAGTCTTCCAAATCAAAAGTTTGCTTTCTTATTTTATCTTCAAGAGCTTTTGCTTCCTTTTCATCAAATGCATCCTGTGCCTTGTCAATGAGCGTCATAACATCGCCCATTCCAAGAATTCTGTTTGCCATTCTGTCAGGATAAAAAGGTTCAAGGTCTGAAATTTTTTCCCCAACAGATGCAAATTTTATCGGCTTGCCTGTCACTTCTTTAACAGAAAGTGCAGCACCGCCTCTTGTGTCACCATCAAGTTTTGACAAAATCACGCCTGTAACTTCAAGTTGTGAATTGAAGTGTTCAGCCACATTAACTGCGTCCTGACCAATCATAGCGTCAATAACTAATAATATTTCATCAGGAGTTGTTGTTTCCTTGATGTTAACAAGCTCCTCCATCAATACCTCGTCAATATGAAGTCTTCCGGCAGTATCTAATATAACAGGGTCATTTCCGTGAAACTTTGCGTGTTCAACCGCTGCCTTTGCAATTTTAACAGGGTCTTTTTCACCGTCTATTGAGAAGACCGGTATATCAATCTGTGCTCCAAGCACTTGCAATTGTTTAATCGCTGCAGGTCTTTGAGTATCACAAGCGACCATTATAGGTCTTTTTCCAAAAGTTTTTCTAATATTTAATGCCAATTTTGCACAGGCTGTTGTTTTACCTGCACCCTGCAGACCGCAAAGCATAAACACAGATGGTGCTTTATTTGAAAATTCCAATCTCTCATTTTCACTGCCCATAAGCTCAACAAGCTCATCACGAACAACCTTTATAAGTTGTTGTCCAGGAGTTAATGACTCTAATATCTCTGCACCGACAGCTTTTTCTGACACTCTTGATATAAAACTCTTAACAACCTTAAAGTTAACATCAGCCTCTAACAAAGCTAATTTAACCTCTCGCATTGCTTCCTTTATATCTTTTTCGGTAAGTTTTCCTTTTTGGCGGAGTTTTTTAAAAATTCCCGTCAATTTATCACCAAGATTTTCAAATGCCATATGCTCACCGCCCATTCAATTAGTTATAATTCATTTTTAATAGCTTCTATAATATCTGTTGCTTTTTTCTTCAAATCTATATCATCAGAAATTATGCCGATTAATTCCTCAAGCCTTGAAATATCTAAACTTATGTTATTATATTTTTTTACCATTTCAAGTTTTTCTTCAAATTCATAAAGCTGTTTTTCGCCGCGTTTTATGAAATCACGAACTCCCTGCCTTGATATATCCATATCTTCAGCAATTTCTGCAAGAGAATAATCTCTGTCATAATAAAGTTCCAAAGTATCTTTTTGTTTATCTGTAAGCAATTCACCGTAAAAATCCATCAAAACGCTTATTGATAAATCTTTACTCATAACCTCACCGCCATTCTTGTAAAGTTCATAACCTTTACAACGCATTAATTTTAACAGATTTATCCGCATTTGTCAAGCTTTTTTTATAAAAATATTAAAAGGAACGACAATTTTGTCGTCCCCCAATTCATATTCCAACTATTTCATCAATCATTTTAAGTTCTTCATCAGAAAATTTCACATTATCTGTCATTTTCAAATTATCCAACAATTGCTCTGCCTTCGACGCACCCACAAGCACACTTGTAACTGCATCGTTACGAAATATCCAGGATAGTGACATCTGTGCAAGAGTCTGCCCTCTTTGTTCTGCCAATGTATTAAGCTTTCTTATTTTTTCAATAATTTCAGGTGTGATTGTCTTTTCGTTCAAAAATCTTCCGTCAGTCATAACACGACTATCAGCAGGAATTCCGTTTAAATATCTGTTTGTCAATAACCCCTGTTCTAAAGGACTGAAGACTATAAGACCCTTGCCTTCTTCCCTGCAAGCATCTATCAATCCATTTTTCTCAATACCTCTGTTGAAAATAGAATATCTATTCTGATTTATCACAAACGGACATCTCATTTCACGAAGTATTGCAGTTGCTTTTTTCATTGTTTCGCCATCATAATTTGAAAGACCTGCATAAATGGCTTTTCCGCTTTTAACCGCACTGTCAAGCGCTGACATAGTTTCCTCCAAAGGAGTGCCAGGGTCCATACGATGATGATAAAAAATATCAACATAATCAAGCCCGAGTCTCTTCAAGCTCTGGTCAAGACTTGAAAGCATATATTTTCTGCTTCCGAAATCCCCATAAGGGCCTTTCCACATTGTGTATCCTGCCTTTGTGGAGATTATCATTTCATCACGATAAGCACCCACTTCTCTTTTTAATATCAGCCCAAAATTTCTTTCAGCACTTCCAGGTCCCGGACCATAATTATTTGCAATATCAAAATGTGTTATTCCATTATCAAAAGCTGTGAAGCATATTTTTTTCATATTTTCATAGCAGGCATTATCACCAAAATTATGCCATAACCCAAGAGAAACCGCAGGGAGTTTTAATCCACTGTTTCCGCATCTTTCATAAACTGCATTGTTATATCTTTCTTCATTCGCAAAATAACTCATTATCAATCTCTCCTTTTATTATTCTACACATATATGCTCTTTCACTGCATCAAATTTCTTCTTTCCAATTCCGTCAATACGCATCAAGTCTTCAATCACTTCAAAATTCCCATTTTCGTTTCTAAACTCAATAATCCTCTCAGCTGTCTTTTCTCCTATTCCATCAAGCAATTGTAACTCAAAAACATTTGCAGTGTTTATATTAATCATAAGTTCTTCTTCATTTTCACTCGGCTCATTTTCAATCACAGGAGCCTCAACAGCATTCACTTCATTCCTTTCTATGAAAAAGCTCTTATACTGCTTTTCTCTTTTCTGGACATCTATTCCCACAACTGCACATATAATCACAATTGCAATAAACAAAAATGCTTTGTATCTTTTTACTTTCATTCTTTTCTCCCCGAAACATTTTTTGACAAAATTCTTATTCCTTCCTTATTATATCAAACATTTTCCCTTTTTTCTACTATTTTTTCAAATTTTTATTGCAAAGACACAAATATTACTGTATAATAATTATATATTGCTTTATTATGGAGGATTTTATGAAAATCAAGTTTCTTTTGACATTAATATTGTCTTTTAATATATTAGCAAACACAATAACATCAGTATATGCAGAGCCTCAAAACGAGAATTCTTCATCACCTGCACCGCACGCAGAAGCTGCAATCCTTATGGATATGAAATCAGGAAAAATTCTTTACAACAAAAATGAAAATGCCAAGATGTATCCTGCATCTATCACAAAGATAATGACCGCCATTTTGACTTTAGAGAGCGGAATAGATTTTAGTGAAACAATAATTGCATCGCAGGAGGCAATAGAACCAATTACCAACAAACATTCACATATGGGTATTCTTGTTGGCGAAGAACTTACAATCGAAAATCTCATATATGGAATGATGGTTTATTCAGCTAACGATGCTGCAAATGTGTTGGCAATAAGAGTTGCAGGTTCGTTGGAAGCCTTTGTCCAGATGATGAACGAAAAGGCAGTTGAATTGGGAGCAGTTAACACTCATTTTGCAAACGCCCATGGTTTTCACGATGACAATCACTATACTACCGCTTATGACCTTTCATTGATTGCACGATATGCAATGCAAAACGAAACCTTCAGAAACATTGTTAAAACTGATATGTATACAATGGCGCCAACTAACAAATATAAGGAAACAAGATACTTATCAAGTACTAACCACTTAATAAGCAGAAGAAGACAAGCAGGTTTTTATTATAGTAAAGCAATAGGCATTAAAACAGGTTATACTGATGAATCAGGATATTGCCTTGCATCTGCTGCAGTGAATGGTGAAACAGAGCTTTTGTCTGTTGTTTTGAATTGTCATAGCATTTCAGAAGATGATGTAGGCGGATTTTACTCATTTACTGACACCAAGAGCCTGTTTGAATACGGATTTAATAATTTCAAATATATAATAGTTGCACCTAGCGGAACTGTTGTTGCAGACTCCTCAGTTTATGAGGCAAAGAAAAATATTCGAGTAACCCTCACTCCAAAGGAAGATATAGGAAACATTCTACCTATAGATGTCGATATGAATGAGGTAAAAGGCGAATCGATTATAAACGAAAAAATTGCCGCCCCGATTGCAAAGGGCGACGAGCTTGGAACTATAAAATATACATATAAGGGTGAACTAATCGGCGAGAGTGCGCTTGTTGCAGTAAACGATGTCGAAAAAGACTACATTGTCGCAACAATCCACTTAATAATAAAAATATTTACTCATCCTATTTTCATTATACTTGTACTTTTGATTTTATACATAAGATACAGAGCAAATGTAATGCGTAAAAGAAAAAGAAAAAACAGACGCAGTAAATTAAAACATGTAAGACAATAAAATTAAAGGACAGCTTATGCTGTCCTTTAATTTTTATCTTTGTCTTGCAGAAATCTTATCAATAACAAAAATTGTGTATCCGATAATCAAAACTGTCACCAAAACGCCAAATATTAATTGAGGGTTATACAAATTATATATCCCAGGATATGCTGAAATGACAGTCGGAAAAATCATTGCATATATGTAATACCCAGCCGGAATGATTGTCCACATTAGCGGGTCATAAATTGTGAAAATTCCCTTATAATCAAATAATACCCAATCAAAAAACATCATAACAGGTGCTATGTAATTAAATATCATTTGCGAAAAATTAAAGCTCAAAAAACTTCTGCCGAGCATAAGCGTAGCCATCATAGACGAAAGAATTGCAACTGTGAATGCACATTTTAATGATGGATATGGATTTTGACTTCTTTTTATTGATTTGAATTTTATTAGATTATATACTATTAAAACACAAATGCATATTGTGCACAAAAAGTTTGTCAAAACAAGATAATACTGCATACCTAATAAAAGGTTTTCAATCTGTGTTCCTATTAGATGCACAAATGCATACACCTCTAAAGCAATAAAAACTAATCTGTAAATCAGCGCAAATGTTTTTTTGAAGCTCTTTCTCTTGAATGCATTTGTTATGCAATCAACGATATATATTAAAAATCCTAATCCGAGTGCTTTTGCAATCAACTCAAAAAAACTGTCTTTGTCTTTAAACAAGCCTATTATATCTAAATAATTATCAACTCCAAACACAAGTTTAAACAAAGCACTCATTAGTCCTATTAACAATAATGCACCTATGAGCCACAACAGAGGGTCATAAATATTAATATTTCCCTTTTTATCAAACAAAATCCAATCAATCACCATCATCAATGGCAATAATACTCCCAATATCCATTGATAAGACATAACTCCGCCTATTAATGAATAATTGCTCACTAAAATCATAATCGAACAAAAGGTGAGAATGTTTTTTAATATCCGCAAAATTTTACCCGGACTATGTGTGATGCTCACAACAAAAAATGTAAGTATACAAAAAAGACTCATTAGATTAATAATAAAGGCAAAATCATACATTTTGACCGACAGTTTTAAAATATTAAATCCGATATGCTGACATATCCCCCACACACCGAAAACTATAAATATAAATCGGTATATCAGAGCAATAGTTTTTTTCATTTGTAAATTTTCCCTATCCTTCACAAAACACACCTGTTTTCAAAAAAATTATTCATTAATATAATGAATTGCAGTAGTTGCGGCAACTGCTCCGTCTGCCGCTGCTGTCACCACCTGACGAAGCGGTGTATCTCTCACATCACCTGCTGCATAAACACCCTTAATATTGGTCTGCATATATCTGTCAGTTATAATAAATCCGTCTTTATCAAGTCTTACATATTTCCCTGCTAAGCTAGAATTTGCATTTCTGCCAACTGCAACAAACACACCATTTACATTAAGTTCTTTAACAGCGCCTGTGTTAACATTTTTAACTGTAACACTATCCACAGTTGTATCACCATTTATCTTTTCAACAGTTGAATTTAAGATAAATTCAATTTTTTCATTATTCTTTACTGCATTAACCATCGTTGCTTCTGCCCTGAAGCCCTCTCGCCTGTGAATTAAATAAACCTTTTTACAAAATCTTGCAAGATACAGAGCATCTTCAAATGCTGTGTTTCCGCCACCAATCACACAAGTTTCCTGACCTTTAAAAAATGCTCCGTCACAGGTTGCACAATATGAAACACCCATTCCATTGAATTTTTCCTCACCATCTGCTCCAAGCTTTCTTGGGTTTGCACCTGTAGCAAAAATAATTGCTTTTGTTTCATAGGTATTTTTTCTTGTTACAACCTTTTTTATTTTAGCATCAATATCAATTATTTCTCTTACTGTTTCGGATGTGAACTCTGCACCATATTCTGCAGCCTGTCCTTTCATTAATAACGCAAGACTTGTTCCGTCAGGATTATTTACCACACCGGGGTAGTTTGCAATTTCATAGGTCTGGTTCATTTGTCCACCAACTGCTAAAGACTCAATTACAAGAGTCTTCATTCCGCTTCTTCCTGCATATAACGCAGCTGACATCCCTGCAGCTCCTCCACCGATTATAACTATATCATACATAATAATTCATCTCCGCATATAAATTTCCAATTATATTATATTACATTATTAAAAAATATTCAAGCAAAAAATATTTTCCGCAAAAAAAGAACGCATAAAATGCGTTCAAACATTCTGT
>JAZNGS010000236.1:0-1676 GCA_045576555.1 Clostridia bacterium
TAGAACTTGCAACATTGACAATGACTTTCAAAATGTATTAAGGACACACAGAGGTGTATAATAAAGTTGAAAGGAGTTGTCAGTTATGCAAACAGTAACACAAACACAAATTGAACTTTATAAGGAATATTTAATCAGCGAGGAGAAGAGTGAGGTCACGGTTGAGAAGTATATCCGTGATATCAGTGCATTCTCAAGGTGGTTGGACTGCGGTGAATTAAATAAAACTGCAGTCCTTCATTATAAGCAACGGCTTATGGAAACCTATGCACCAACAACTGTAAATTCTGTTTTGGCATCGCTTAATGGGTTCTTTGAATTCAACGAAAGATATGACCTGAAGGTGAAAAATCTCAAAGTACAAAAGCAGGTGTTCTGTCAGAAAGACAAAGAGTTAAGCAAGGCGGAATATGAACGATTGTTGAAAGCGGCACAAGACAAAAAGAACGAAAGGTTATACCTAGTGATGCAGACGATATGCTCAACAGGAATCCGTGTGAGTGAGCTTAGATTCATAACAGTTGATGCGGTAATGTCGGGACGTGCACAGGTTAGGTTGAAAGGCAAAATCAGGACGATACTGCTTACCAAAGAACTTTGCAATATCCTGAAAAGGTATATCAAGGAGCAAAAGCTCACATCAGGCAGTGTGTTTGTAACACGAAAAGGAAAACCACTTGACCGATTTTCTATATGGAAAGCAATGAAAAGCCTTTGTGAGAGTGCAGGGGTTGAGAAAGAAAAGGTCTTTCCTCATAATTTAAGGCACTTGTTTGCAAGGACTTATTATTCACTGCAAAAGGACATCGTTCGTCTTGCTGATATCCTCGGACACTGCAGCATCAACACAACGAGAATTTACACCATTGAAGACGGAGATATTCACCGCAGACAGATGCAGAAATTAGGACTTGTGCGGATGCAAAATTAAAGCCACATAATCAACATTATGTGGCAAAGTTATAAATTTGTTTGAATAAATTATACCACGAAAGTACATAAAGGTCAATGTTTCAAGCAGTTTTAGAAGAAAATCAGAAAATTTGGACATACCAAATTGACCAATGAAGATTTTGAGGTTCATTGGTCTGGAACTCTTTGAAAATCGTGGTAACTGATATCGCCATTCAGGGCGATTTTTTTGTTTTCAACCTCAAAGTTACACACATAATGTTGATTATGTGTGCTAATGGAGAGAAACTATGAATCAAGAAGAATTAAGATTACACAGATGTTGTTTTACAGGACATCGACCTGACAAAATGGAACTTGGTGAAAAAGAAATCAAGCCGTTACTTGAAAAGGCAATAGATAATGCTATTGCAAATGGGTATGTAACGTTTATAACAGGTATGGCAATGGGAACGGACATATGGGCAGCGGAGATTGTTTTGGAGAGAAAGAAAGCAAACAAGGACTTGCATCTGATATGTGCTTTGCCGCATCCTAATTTTGTGAGTAGGCGGAGTATGACAGAAAAGATGAGGTTTAATAAGATAATTAAAAAGGCTGACCTTGTAAAAGAAATAAATGACCATTATTTTACCGGATGCTATCAGGTGAGGAATGAGTGGATGGTTGACAGGTCAAATCTTGTCATTGCTGTATTCAATGGTCAGAAGAGTGGGACAAAGAATACAGTTGATTATGCGAAGAGAAAAGGTGTGAAAATTATG
>JAZNGS010000237.1:0-5914 GCA_045576555.1 Clostridia bacterium
AGAAAGCTTTTAATTCCAATTCGTTATTGCACACATTCATTGGGACCGCTGATGACTATTCTTGATGAAGAATTAAGAACAGTCAGCTGTTTTGGTACAGGAAAGCACGGAGATCCAACAACATATAATGACAAAAAAGATGATATGATGTGTGCGCAATTCCAGACTGAGTCAGGCGTTGTTATACGCTTAATGAGAAATGGCAGATGTAGAGCAAAAATTGGTCACCATAGTTACAGAGTTTTTGGTTCAGAAGGATATATGGAGAAAATTGATAGATTTGAAAAGCCTGTAATAAGATATAATTCAATGAAAGAACTTGATACTGAATTGAAGGAGATAGATGGCGGAAATATGCCTCCGGCATACAAAGATAATCCAAATGCTAAAGGTCATGATGGTATAGACTATGCTATGCTTGATAATTTCTTTATGGCAATAGGAGAGGGTAAGGGTGAACCTGTTACATTAAAAGAAGGACTAGCCATGACACTTCCTGGTATCTATGCAGAAGAATCTGCAAAAAGAGGTGGACAGGTGCTCACTATGCACTATCCTTGGGAAGAAGATTGGACAACTGATTTCGAATAAAATATTTATAAAAATGATATTAAATGATATGCATCTCTAATTGTGTCTGTTTTTGGAGTTGCATATCATTTTTTTGATGTATTTTTGTTTTTTTGGAGAAACTTTATAGACAAAATGTATTAAATGTGATACAATTTATGGATGGTGGCGTATAATGTGCATATTTGTTTTAATTAGGGAAATATTACATATTAGATTAGTAAGTTCAAAATTTTTTGATATAAAAAAGGATATTAGAAAAATTTGTCGAAATAATATATAAAAGTGTTTTGTGAGGTGAGAAAAGAGTGCCGTATTATCCCGATGAAATAGTGAATGATATATTTGCAGAAAATGATATAGTTGACTATGTATCAAAGTATGTGAATTTAAAAAAAACAGGGCGGGATTACAGCGGTCTTTGTCCATTTCATAAAGAAAAATCACCATCTTTTCATGTAAGCAGCGAAAAACAACTTTTTCATTGTTTTGGTTGCGGAGCAAGCGGAAATCTTGTTCAGTTTGTTATGAGAACAGAGGGACTTGATTTTGTAGAATCATTGAAACTGTTGGCAGAGCGTGCAGGCATTCAATTGCCTGAAGACAATGGACAATATGATATAAATTCAGGCTCGCTAAAAAAGAAGATTTATGAGATGAATAAACTATCAGCAAGATTTTTCTATGAAAATTTGACTAAACACCCCGAAGGGAAAACTGCACTATCATATTTTACTGAAAGAAAAATATCTCAAAAAACAATAGTCTCTTTTGGATTGGGTTTTGCGCGTGATAACTATACTGCACTGCACGATTATTTGGCAACTAAAGGCTATTCAAATGATGAAATGCTTTCAGCAGGTCTTGTTGTTTTAAGAGAGGACAAGATATATGATAAATTCAGAAATAGAGTAATGTTTCCTATAATAGATTTAAGGGGAAATATTATCGGTTTTGGCGGAAGAATTATGGGGGAAGCAAAAACCCAAAGCGGTTTTAAAATACCAAAGTACTTAAATACTGCTGAAACACCTGTTTTTAATAAAGGGAAAAACCTATTTTCACTAAACCTTGCCAAAAAATCCTATCCTGTTTCTATTATTCTCGTTGAGGGGTATATGGATGTTATAACCGTTTACCAGGCAGGCATTACGAATGTAGTAGCAACTTTGGGAACAGCGCTTACTGAAAATCAGGCTAAATTATTAATGAAATACTGTAATGAAATATTAATTTGCTATGATTTAGATGAAGCAGGGCAGAAAGCAACAATAAGAGCAATTGAAATAATTAATTCAGTCGGCGGTCGTTCAAAGGTTATAAAATTAAAAAATGCAAAGGACCCAGATGAATACATAAAGACTTATGGTGCGCAAGCCTTTGCCAGTGCAATTTCTGATGCTGTGCCATCAACTGCGTTCAGAATTAGCTTGCTAAAACAAAAATATTCACTTGATTCACCCGAAGGTAAGTCATTATTCATTTCAGAGGCCTGTGAGGTACTGCAAAGCATTAAAGATGCAGTTGAAGTTGATGCATATATAAATCAATTGTCTACACTTTGCGAAATTTCAAAGGATGCAATCTATAGTGAATACAAAAAAAAGGTTGCATCATATGAAAAAACAACTGATGCCAGCATTTCAAGAGAGGCAGACAAAGAAAAGGATAAAATAAATAGTTATCCTACAATTAATACAGATGTATCACCAAAACTTATAAATGCCGAAAAAAAACTAATATTATTGATGGCAGAAAACAAGAAATATTTTGATATGGTAATGAAAGAGTTTTCAACTGCTGATTTCTCAAATGAAATTCACAAAAAGCTTGTTGAAAAAATTGAAAACTCTTATAAAAATAGCAAGCATATTGAGTTATCAATGCTTTTAAATGATTTTACAGATGACAGTGTTAATTACGTTTCCAACATATTTTACAATATGGAAGAATACAAAGACAAAGACGAGGCTGTGTTTGAACTGATAAAATCAATTAAGATAGAAAAATTATCCGAAAAAATTTCAAAAGAAACAGATGCTGCAGTTGTTCGCGAATTGGTTAGCGAGATTTCAGTAATCAGAAGGAGTAGTTATAATGGCTGATTTAGAAACCAAAAAGATTATTATTAAGGAACTTATTGAAAAGGGAAAGAAAAAGGGTGTTTTAACACATAATGAAATTGTTGCTTCCTTTTTTGAACTTGAAATTTCTGCTGAAGAGCTTGAAACAGTTTATGATTTATTAGAAAAGGAAAATATTGAAATTGTTGAAGACCTTGAAAAAGAACTTGAAGAAATTGAGGTTACAAAAGAAGAGCTTGAAGATCTTTCAATTCCTGAAGGAGTCAGCATTGACGACCATGTAAAGATGTATTTAAAAGAAATTGGAAAAGTAAATCTTCTTGATGCAGAACAGGAAACTCAACTCGCTAAAAGAATGGCAGAGGGTGATGAAGAAGCAAAGAAAAAACTTGCAGAGGCCAACTTAAGACTTGTTGTTTCTATTGCAAAAAGATATGTTGGAAGAGGTATGCTTTTCCTTGACTTAATTCAAGAAGGAAATTTAGGTCTTATAAAGGCTGTTGATAAATTTGATTATACAAAGGGTTATAAATTTTCAACATATGCAACCTGGTGGATAAGACAAGCTATTACTCGTGCAATCGCTGACCAGGCAAGAACAATCAGAATACCTGTTCATATGGTTGAAACAATTAATAAACTAGTAAGAGTTTCAAGACAATTAGTTCAGGAACTCGGAAGAGAGCCAACTCCTGAAGAATTATCAAAAGAGCTTAATATGCCAATTGATAAAGTAAGAGAAATTTCAAAGATTTCACAAGAGCCTGTTTCTTTAGAAACACCAATTGGTGAGGAAGAGGACAGTCATTTGGGTGACTTTATTCCTGATGATGACGCGCCTGCACCATCAGATGCGGCAAGTTTTGTGCTTTTAAAGGAACAACTTGTTGAGGTGTTAAAAACACTTACACCTCGTGAAGAAAAGGTTTTAAAACTTCGTTTTGGACTTGATGATGGAAGACAGAGAACTTTGGAAGAGGTTGGTAAAGAGTTTAATGTCACTCGTGAAAGAATTAGACAGATAGAAGCAAAAGCTTTGAGAAAACTTCGTCATCCAAGCAGAAGTAAAAAGCTCAAGGATTATCTTGACTGATAGATTATCCGTGAGCATACATAGTGGAGGAAATATGGATTGGATTAAGATATCAATAACAACTACCTCGCAAGGTATTGAAGCAGTTTGCGGAAACTTATATCAACTTGGCATAACAGGACTTGAAATTGAAGATGAAGCAGATTTTAAGGACTTTTTAGAGAATAATCATCAATATTGGGATTATGTTGATGATGATTTAATCAAGGAAAAGGAAAAAGAAACCTGCATTAACGCATATGTTAGTGATAACGCATCAGGTAACGAAATGCTTTTAGCTATCCGTCAGGCAATGGAAACTTTAAAAACATATGACACTCTTGGTGAGTATGGAACTTTGGAGATTTCATTGGGAAATTTGTCCGAAGAGGATTGGGCTAATAATTGGAAAAAATATTTTCATCCGATGAATATAGGCAATAAAATTCTTATTAAGCCTGAATGGGAAGAGCTGACAGAGCCAACCGATAGAATGGTTTTTAACATTAATCCAGGTATGACATTCGGAACAGGCTCACACTATACTACACAGCTTTGTATTGAAGAGTTAGAAAATTATGTTGATGAAAACAAGAATGTCCTAGACCTTGGTTGTGGTAGCGGTATTTTATCAATAATTTCATTGATGCTCGGTGCAAAATCTGCATTAGCTGTTGATATTGACCCGAATTGCATTGAGATAGCATATCAAAATGCTAAAAGAAATAATGTTGATATAAAAAATTATGAGGTAATATCAGGAAATATACTTGATGATGAGGATATATGTAAATATATAAAGAAAAGCAAGTATAAGGTTGTTTTAGCAAATATTGTGGCAGATGTGATTATTGCGTCATTACCACTTGTTAAAGAAGTTATAGATGATGACGGTGTATTCATCACATCGGGAATCATTGAAGACAGAATTGATGATGTTAAAAATTCACTTACTGATAATGGATTTGAAATTTTAAGAATAAATCGCCGCAAGGATTGGGCAGCAATTGTTGCAGTTTTAAAGGGGTAGATGTTGTGTCATATAAAATAATCAATGTTGGTGTGAAATATAATGAAATATATTATAATTCATACTTGATTATTAGTGATAAGAATGTTTTAATTGACACTGTTCCGAGAGAATGTGCCAAAGAGTTAACTAAAAATATTTCAAAACATATTGATGTTAAAAAACTTGATGCTTTGGTAATTAACCATACCGAAAGTGACAGAACAGGAGCACTTTTAAATCTTTTGGAAATCAATTCGGATATTGAAATTATTGCATCATTAGCAGGGCTTAAAAACCTTGAACAGCAGTTAAATGCTGAATTTAATCAAATTCTAGCGAAAAATAATATGACATATTGCCTGGGAAATGATGTGACACTAAAATTCTTAATAACCCACAACATAAATTGGCCTGATTCAATGATGACATATCTTGTTGAGGACAAGATTTTATTTAGTTGTGATGCTTTTTCATACGAAAAATTAGATGAAAAAGATTATTTTATAAAAAATCTTTCTCCATTGTCTGAATATATTAAAGAATCAATGTATCAGTTAAAGAATTTGGAAATTTCCAGAATATATACAGGCACCGGTAATAAGAATTTAGATAGCTCAATAATTGATGATTACATATCATGGTGCGATATTAATAAAAAGAAAAATAATCAAATTTCGATTGTATATAAATCAAATTCAGGCAATAATAAACTTTTAGCAGATTATGCTTTAAATAAATTATCCGATTTTTCAGTAAAGTTGTTTGATGCTTGTGAATTTGATAGTGATGATTTGAATGAGATATATAATTCAAAAGGTGTTATTTTCATTTCGCCAACTGAATATAGAAACATTCCAAAACAAATAAGTGATATTTTAATGAGTATTAATCATTACAAAGTGAGCGATATTTTGTTTGCTGTTATAGGCTCATATGGCTGGAGTGGGGAGGCTCCGAACCTTATTTATTCAATACTAAAAGTCAGACGTTTTAACACCTACAAATCACCATTTCGTGTTATGTTTAAGCCTACTCAAAAAGACTTTGAAGCACTTGATAAATATTTAGCTGAATTTATTAAATCTATTAATTGAAAGTGAGAATTTTGATATATGCCTAAATTTTTTGTGCCTAAGGAAAATATTTTAGAAAATAAGATTATAATTAATAATGATG
>JAZNGS010000238.1:0-4749 GCA_045576555.1 Clostridia bacterium
ACATGGCTACGATCCGACTTTGCAGTTTCCTTGTCACAAACATCAGAAAGTGCAATCCAGTCACCAAATGAGGACATTCTGTCAGCACCTCTTGCCCTTGCATAAGCACAAGCCAATGGAGAAAGCTCTAAATCATCAACAAAATAAATCTTCTTTAAAACATCGGAAAGTTCTAAACCAACAGCAGCACCTGCAGGGCTTACATGCTTAAAAGATGCCGCAGCAGGCAATCCTGTTGCTTCTTTTAATTCCTTAACCAACTGCCAGCTATTGAATGCGTCTAAAAAGTTTATAAAACCAGGCTTTCCGTTCAAAACCTCAATCGGCAAATCCTTGCCGTTGTCCATAAAAATTCTTGATGGTTTTTGATTAGGATTACAGCCATACTTTAATTCTAATTCGTTCATAGTGTTTCTCCTTATTCGTTTATATTGATAATCTTTGTCTTTGTTGATTTATCTTTAAGATTAATGTATCTTACAAACAAAGAAACTTTATTTTCACTATCCAGGCTTTCCCAAAGTTCATTTGTAAAAGCGTCAAAATCGTTATTTAGTTCAACTGTTTTTGGCTCACCCTTAAATGTTGGGATTGGGTTTCCGTCCGTTTCATATGTATGAATAAGATTACCAACACCCGCTGTTGCCTTTTCATATTCATAGAAATTTCTCTGGCATGAGCCGTTATTATATTTTAAAATACTTAATTTATAAGAAAAACCATTTGACAAATCAACCATACCGCTTATTCTTGGTGTGAAGTTAGGTGCATCAGGCTCATATTCTCTTGTTCTCAAACCATCAGCAAATGTTTTTCCGTCTTTGAGGAAATCATAGACTGTGTCTGTCTGGTCACCATTTGTCACAACTGTAACATCACCTAAAACTCTTACAGGAGAATAGATTATTAAAGATGGGTCCTCCATTTTTGATTCATCAAATGCCTTTGTTTTGATGCCTTGTCCGTCTTCGACAAAAATTCTGTTTCTGCTGTTAACACTTCTCCCCATAATGAAATATGCAATAACTGCATTTTCTCCATCAGGCGTTTCTCCTATGATAATTCCTCTTCCCGGATAGCTGTTTTGATAAAGTTCTTTAATCATAACGATTTTCCTTTCATTTGTTCTGAAATTTTTTCAACTGATAGCGGTAAAATTTTCCATTCTGCTTCTTCCATAACTCTTTTTTGTAAGATTTCCGGAGTGTCACCCTCTTTTATTTCCACCGCTTTTTGCATTATAATTTCACCACCATCGGTGATTTCATTAACAAAGTGAGTTGTTGCACCTGTTAATTTAACACCGCGTGAGAGTGCCGCCTCATGCACCTTTAAGCCATAGAAACCGTCACCGCAAAATGACGGAATTAATGACGGATGAATATTTATAATTTTTTTATCATATTTTCTTACAAAATCTTCGCTCAAAATCACCAAAAATCCTGCAAGAACGATTAAGTCAATTTTGTATTCCTCCAAAGCAGAAATAAGATTTTTTTCAAAGTCTGCATCTTTTTTAATAAATTTTGCATCAATTGAATTATTCTTTGCTCGCTCTAATGCATAAGCATCTTCTTTGTTTGAAATAACGAGCTTGATTTCACCGCTTTTTATGATACCTTGTTTCTGTGCATCAATCAAGGCTTGAAGATTTGTTCCGCCGCCTGAAACAAGCACAGCGATATTTGTCTTTAGCATATTGTCACACTTTCGTCTGATTTAACGATTTCACCGATTACATATGCGTCTTCGCCATTTGCTTTTAACACTTCCAATGCCTTGTCCACATTTTCCTTATCAACAACGCAGGTCATACCAACACCCATATTAAATGTGTTGAACATATCTCGCTCGGAAATTCCGCCTTGCTTTGCCAAAAGTTCAAATATTGGAAGAACTTTAACTGCACTTCTATCTACCTTTACGCCAAAGCCTTCAGGGATACTTCTTGGAATGTTCTCATAGAAGCCTCCGCCTGTGATATGTGAAACAGCCTTAACTGTTACTGCATCAAATAATGCCAACATTGATTTAACATAAATCTTTGTAGGTGTTAATAATGTTTCGCCGATTGACTTTCCGCCAAGTTCAGCCAATGGTGTTTTGATGTCTGCATTCTCAACATCAAATACTTTTCTAACAAGAGAAAAACCATTTGAGTGAACTCCGCTTGATGCTAGTGCTATAACAACATCGCCCTCTTTAATTTTAGAGTTATCCAAAACCTTTGACTTATCAACAACACCGACAGTAAATCCTGCCAAATCGTATTCATCAACAGGATAGAAACCAGGCATTTCTGCAGTTTCTCCACCGATTAGTTCGCAACCCGCCTGGACACAACCCTCTGCAATACCCGAAACAATTTCAGCTATCTTTTCAGGATAGTTCTTTCCGCAAGCTATGTAGTCAAGGAAGAACAATGGCTTTGCACCGCAACAAATAACATCGTTAACGCACATAGCAACACAGTCAATACCTACTGTATCGTGCTTGTCCATCAAAAATGCAAGCTTTAATTTTGTGCCGACACCATCAGTTCCGCTTACCAATACAGGCTTTGTGATACCTGTCATATCAAGCTCGAAAAGACCTCCGAAACCGCCGATATCGTCTGATTTTCCATTAATCATTGTTCTTGCAATATGCTTTTTCATTAATTCAACTGCTTTGTAGCCGGCTGTTATATCAACACCCGCTGCAGCGTAGCTATCTGATCTTGATTTATTGTTACTCATAATATATCTTCCTTTCTTACTCTTTTCCATTCCAGCAGTAGGTACAAAGTTTACACGGGTCCATTCCAATAGCTTTGATTGTTCCCTCTATCGACTGAAATTCTAACGATGAGAAATTAAACTTTTCACAAATTGCTTTTCTCAAATTCTTTCCGCGTTGGGTTTTTGAATCGCTGTATTCCTCTATATATTTAAATCCTTCTTCGCCCTCAAGTTCCATAATAATCTTTCTTGCAATCAATTCCATATCGCTTGTTGCTCTTGAGAAATTCAAGTATTTGCAACCGTACATAATAGGCGGACAAGCCGAACGCATATGCACAGATTTTGCACCATTGTCATATAAAAACTCAACTGTTTCACGAAGCTGTGTTCCTCTCACGATTGAATCGTCTATGAACAACAAATTCTTATCTTCAATCAATTCGTGAACAGGTATCACTTTCATTTTTGCTATTTTGTTTCTGTCCGATTGTTGTGTCGGAGTGAAACTTCTTGTCCAGGTAGGAGTGTATTTTATAAACGGTCTTGCAAAAGGAATTTTGCTTTCATTTGCATATCCAACTGCATGAGGCGTTCCTGAATCAGGAATTCCGCAGATATAATCAATCTTTCCGTCATACTCTTTTGCATTATCATTTTGAGCCATTATCTCACCGTTTTTGCATCGCATAACCTCAACATTGATTCCCTCATAATTTGAGGTTGGATATCCGAAATATGTCCACAAGAACGAGCAGATTTTCATTTCTTCTCCAGGCTCTTTTAATTGTTTTATTCCATCAACCGTTATTTCAACAATTTCTGCAGGGCCTAATTCCTTTTCGTCATCATATCCGAGTTTTTTGTATGCAAATGACTCAAATGAAACGCAATATCCGTCTTCATTTTTACCAATAAGAACAGGTGTTCTTCCAAGTTTATCTCTTGCAGCTATCAATGCTCCGTCATCTTTTAGGATAAGGATTGAGCACGAACCGTCAATAACCTCATAAACAAACTTTATTCCATCAACAAAATTATCTTTTTGATTTATTAACGATGCCACAAGTTCAATAGAATTAACCTTTCCGCTGGTCATTGCGTTAAAGTGTCCACCCGAAGAAAACAGATATTTTTCAATAAGCTCCTCCGAGTTGTTAATAAGACCTATTATGCTGATTGCATAAACACCAATCTTTGAACGAATAATCAGGGGTTGGGGGTCAGAGTCGCTTATTGCGCCTATTGCTGATTTTCCCTTCATTTCCTCAAAAATGTGTTCAAACTTTGTACGAAAGGGTGAATTTTCAATGTTGTGAATATCTCTTTGCAATCCTTTTTCCTCATCATAAGCCGCCATTCCGCCTCGCTTTGTGCCCAAGTGCGAATGGTAGTCTGTTCCGAAGAAGACATCACTGATTGCATCATGTTTAGAAACTGTTCCAAAAAAACCGCCCATATGACCGTTTTCTCCTTTCCCAAGATGTTTTATTAATACTCTAAATTTTTATCTTTATTAATGATTTCCTCTGTCATTTTTGTTCTCATATCCAAAAGCTTCTGTGCTAAATCTTCATCTGACAAAGCAATAATCTGCATAGCCAAGATTGCCGCATTTGCCGCTCCGTCAATTGCAACTGTTGCAACAGGGATACCTGCAGGCATCTGCACAGTTGACAAAAGTGCATCAAGTCCTTCCAAAGCCGATGCTTTAACAGGAATACCGATAACAGGTAATGTTGTGTTTGCAGCGATTGCTCCTGCTAAATGAGCCGCTTTTCCAGCTGCTGCAATAATAACTCCAAATCCGTTATCTTTAGCATTTACACTAAAATCTCTTGCAGCTTCGGGAGTTCTGTGTGCTGAATAAACATGTACCTCACAAGGCACACCAAATTCTCTTAATTTATCAATGGCAGGTTTAACCTTTGGCAAGTCACTGTCGCTGCCCATTATAATTCCAACTTTTTTCATTATAATCATTCCTTTTTTAAAAACTTTTTCACCATTTATATCATACCATATATAA
>JAZNGS010000239.1:0-4927 GCA_045576555.1 Clostridia bacterium
ATTCTTGCTATTGAGAAAATGCCCATATATGCTCCGAACACAAGCGCCACAGCCATTATCAAAAGGATAAGCCGAGTTGCAGTAAGAGGCAAGAAAACAGTTTTTATTGATTCGGGCAGAGTGCGCATTGTCAGCGATGCATTAAATAATAGCACAGCTGTCAAAACAATGCCCACAACAATTTTTAAGGGCCTCCCCCCTACCTCTTCGCTTAACTCGATTATGCTTTTCATTTCGGACTTCTTGTAAAGAGAAATTACAAACCAAAAAACCAAACAAGATATAAGGGACACAAAACCAGCCTGAATCCATGCGGCATTTCCTGAATTTGCAACAAGTCCTCTTGGATATGAAAAAAGCATTTTTACAGTTATCACATTAATCAAAATACAGGTCAATTCTCTTCTTTCAATTGAAAACTTCTCCATAAAATTACCCCTTTTTCTTTATTTTCCATTTCTTGCTGATTTTTGGCTCTTGAGATTCTCTTTTTGTGGCAAGAAAATCAGGTCTTTCCTCGTTTTTCCACAATGGGTCAACAAACAGGCTCTTGCCTCTTCCCCGCTGTTTTTCCTTTGTGATTGGCGAAAGAAATGGTATGCCGAAATTAACTTGAGCGCCGAGCAAAAGAGCATAAAGGAATATGCCAAAAGCAATTCCATAGAGTCCTGCAGACGAACCTAAAAAAATGAAAATAAGTCTTAAAATTCTATAGCTCCAGCCAAGAGAATAGTTCGGCGTGGCAAATGAGCCGATACCTGTTATTGCGATTACTATTATCATCAAAGGACTCACGATTTTTGCGCTTACTGCCGCCTGCCCCAAAATCAAACCGCCGACAATTCCAAGTGTTGAGCCGATTGCGCTCGGCATTCTTATTCCTGCTTCCCTGATAAGCTCAAAGGATAAATCCATAATCAACAGCTCCACAATGCTTGGAAATGGCACATTTTCTCGTGCTGCGGCAATTGCATATGCCAAAAATGTTGGTATCATTTCGTGGTGAAATAAGGTTATTGCAAGGTATAGACCTGGTAAAAGCAAGGTTATAAACATTGCAATAAGTCTTAAGGCTCTTGTCATATTTGCATATGGAAAACGCATATAAGCGTCCGAGGCTGTATGCATTAATTCCAAGGCATTTGTTGGGAAGATCAAGGCTTTTGGGGAACCGCTTAAAATCAGCGCCACTCTTCCCTCTGCCAAAGCCCTTGCAACTCTGTCAGGTCTTTCGGTTGAGAGAATTTGGTTTGTTATCATATAAGTTTTATCTTCGAGCAGTTCGGAGAGTTCTTCTATTGCAAATATATAATCAACTGCTACTGAATTTATTCTGTTACGAACTTCCGAAACAAGATTATCATTTGCAAGGTCGGAAATGTACATCATTACGCCTCTTGTTTTGCTAACTCTTCCAATTTTCACACCCTCGCAAATCAGCTTTTCTGTTTTTAATATCTTTCTTACCAATGCTGAATTTGTCCTTAACATTTCGCTAAAGGCTTCCTGCGGGCCATAAACTGACTGCTCATTATCAGGCTTATCTATTGACCTGTGTTCCCAATTACGCACATCTATAGAAAATCCGTAATCAACTCCATCGATAAAAAGACCGCAACTTCCAAAGTTAACATCATCAATTATCTGGTCAAAGTCCTTTGTTTTCTGCACTTGAGAGTGTGTTATAAGCTTTTCGTAAATTTCATCAGAGTTTACATTTTCGCTAAATTGAGGAATTTCCAAAAGCGGTGCGATTACTGCGTGGTCAACGGCAACTGTGCTAACCATTCCGTCATACAAAATCAAAAATGCTTTTGTGTTTTTGAAAATTTTAATTTTTCGTATTACAAAATCGTTATTTTGAGGATAGTCAAATCGTTTTTCTATATATTTTAGATTATCGTCATAATTTTTAAAAACTTCTTGTTTTTCTTCTTTTGTTTCGGAACGGACATCATATATTATATGTTGGTTGTTTTTCTCTAAAACAAAGGTTTTGTCTTCCTTTGGCATATCAAAAACAAAAAACTTTTTTATGTTTTTTAAAATGTTCACAAGAGTCCTCCTTTATATATAAATATATTTTGGTTTATTATAGGCAAAATTTCCTAAAATATACATTGTTTCACATGAAACAATAAAAAAAATTAAAAAAGTTTCACGTGAAACATTTACATTTTTAAATATTTGTGGTATTATATAAGTATGTTAAAAATTATAAGGAAAGGAAGGTTTTATGAGCAAGATTATAGCAATTATAAATCAAAAAGGCGGAGTTGGAAAGACAACAACTGCGGTAAATTTAGCGGCTTGCCTTGCATATAAAGGGAAAAATGTGCTTTTGATTGATGCGGATGCGCAAGGAAATGCCACAAGCGGACTCGGAATTGATAAAAAAGAAGTTAGTTTGTCCACTTATGATTGTCTTGTTGATGATAAAAAGATTAAGGAAGCAGTTGTCCGAACAAAATTCAGAAATTTATCTATTTTGCCCGCAACACAAGAGCTTTCGGCAGCAGACATTGAGCTTTCCTATGAAGAAGAAAGAGAATTTTTCTTTAAAAAGGCGATTTCACACATAAAAGATGATTATGATTACATTATAATTGACTCGCCGCCGGCACTTGGCTTGTTGACACTAAATATTATGACGGCCTGTGATTCGGTCTTGATACCAATTCAGTGCGAATATTACGCATTGCAAGGGCTTGCACAGCTTATTTCCACAATAAAAAGAATAAAAAAATCATTAAACAAAAATCTTGATATTGAGGGAATTGTTGCAACAATGTTTGATAAAAGAACAAACCTTTCCCAGCAGGTATATGATGAGGTCAGGGAGCATTTCCCTGACAAGACCTACAAAACTGTTATTCCGAGAAATATAAGGCTTTCCGAAGCGCCAAGCTATGGTGAGCCGATTATAAAATATGATATAACTTCAGCAGGTGCAGACGCATATTTTGCACTGGCAAGAGAAGTTATGGAAAATAATTAACCATATATATAGGAAGAAAGAGGTGACAAGATGGCAAAAAAAGGATTGGGAAAAAGACTTGATACTATATTTGGAGATGAGTCTGAAAATATATTGGAGGGCGCAGTTTCCGATGTCAAAATAACCCTTATAGAACCTAATAAAAATCAGCCTCGTAAGAACTTTGATGTGGACAAGCTCGAAGCATTAGCGCAATCATTAAAGGAAAATGGTATGATTCAACCGATTATTGTCACAAAGGCAAAAGAGGGAAGATATACGATTGTTGCGGGTGAGCGAAGATGGAGAGCCGCAAAAATTGCAGGCTTTTCAGAAGTTCCTGTCATTGTTAAGGATTATTCCGACCAGACCATTACAGAGGTAGCTTTGATAGAAAACTTGCAAAGGGAAGACCTAAATCCGATTGAAGAAGCGCTTGGATATAAGAATTTATGCGATTTATATGGATTAACTCAAGAGGAAGTAAGTCAAAAAGTGGGGAAGAGCAGAAGTGCTGTTGCAAACTCAATGCGTCTTTTGGCTTTAGATGATAAAATTCAAAAGTATTTGATTTCCGGTGAAATTTCGGAGGGTCACGCAAGAGCCGCTTTGTCATTGGATAGTCAGGAATTGAGAGAATTTCTTATTAATCAGGTGATTGCAAGTGCACTCAATGTCCGCCAGACAGAAAATCTTGCAAAAGAGCTTCAGAAAGAACCAAAGCAAAAGAAAGAAAAGAAAAAGGACATATATAAAATCGAGCTTGAAAGAATTGAAAAAAGAATTGCATCAAGTCTTGGAACAAAGGTTAAAATATCACACGGAGCAAAAAAGGGAAAAATTGAAATTGAGTATTATGGAAATGATGACCTTGAAAGATTGCTCGAATTGTTAAAAATTTAAAAAAGTGAGAAAAAACCAATCTCAAAAATGCGCCTAAAACGCATTTTTCAAATTAACATAATGAAATTATACTAAAAACCACAAAAATGTCTTAAAAGTCAATTTTGAGCTTTATACAAGAGGTGAAAATATGGAAGAGAAAAAGAGCAACCGTTCCTTGCTTATGTACACAGGGTTAATCTTTCTTGCAGCAATAGCAGTTATTGCACTTGCTTTCTTTAGCCAGATTAATGCTGAAAAAACACGAGAGGAATTGGGGGCGGAAGATAACAGCGCAAATTCAATTGTTGAAAAAACTGCTTTGTTGAGCGAACAAAACAGAATATTGTTGGAAACAACGGGGTCACTAAATGATAAGATTGAAGAGCTGACCAATGAGAAAAAAGAAATGTCCGATAGAATACTATCCCTTGAAAAACAAATGGATAATGCGAAAAGAATGTATGATGTCTTTGACTACATTCAAAAAGGGGACATAAAAAAAGCAGCAGAAGAATTTGAATTGCTTGACCCGCTATTCTTTACAGAAGAACAAGAAGAATTTTATACTTACTTGCAAAATAGAATAAGAAAACTATATTAAAAAGGATGGAAAAATAAATGATAGACATTAAAATTTTAAGAACAGAGCCTGATAAAATAAGAGAGGCTCTAAAAAACCGTTGTAATGACTTGGATATTGCGCCTGCAATCGAGCTTGACGCAAAAAGAAGAGAGCTTTTGACAGATGTTGAACAAAAAAAGGCAAACCAAAATGAAATCACAAAGAAAATTCCTGCAATGAAAAAAGCAGGGGAGAACACAGATGCAATTTTTGCCGAAATGAGAGAACTTTCTGACGAGATTAAAGAAATTGATGCTCGTGTTGCAGAGATTGACGATGAGTTGAGAAACTTTATGTTAAGAATTCCAAACATTCCAAATGTCAGTGTACCTGTTGGTGCAGATGACAGCGAGAATGTTGAATTAAGAAAATTCTTGGAGCCAAGAAAGTTTGATTTTGAGCCAAAGGCACATTGGGATATCGGTATGGATTTGGATATTCTT
>JAZNGS010000240.1:0-4760 GCA_045576555.1 Clostridia bacterium
TCAAGAAAATCATAAAGATTGAAGAAGAAAGATTTGATGCTACAATTGACAATGGACTCGTGGTGTTGAATGGATATGTTGATGAAGCTAAAAAAGCCGGAAACAAACAGCTTACAGGCGATGAGGCATTCAAACTTCACGATACCTACGGATTCCCACTTGATTTGACAATTGAAATTGCATCAGAAAATGGTTTGGAAGTTGATGTTGACGGATTCAATAAGTGTATGCAGGAACAAAAGGATACTGCA
Source organism: Clostridia bacterium (assembly GCA_045576555.1). GTDB lineage: Bacteria > Bacillota > Clostridia > UBA1381 > UBA1381 > RGIG1988. The sequence goes on from JAZNGS010000240.1 coordinate 252, forward strand.
AGAGCATCAAGAAAAGAGGGCTCATCATGGGATGGAGCTGACAATTTTGAATTTGATGTCCAAAAGGCAACAGAATTCTGCGGATACTCTGATTTAACAACTGATGCAAAAGTTCTTGCAATTGCAGTAGAGGGCGAACAGGCTAGCTCCGTTAAAAACGGACAAAGCGGTATTCTTGTTACTGACAAAACTCCTTTCTATGCAGAAATGGGTGGACAGGTTGGCGACACAGGCTCAATCTGTACTGCTAATGCAAAACTAAAGGTTACAAATACAACTAAAGACGGAAATGGCTTATATTATCACCATATTGAAGCAGTAGAGGGCGAAATCAATGCTGGTGATACAGTTACAATGAAAGTATGCAAAAAGAGAAGAATGGCAATCGAGAGAAACCACTCAACAACTCACCTTTTGCATAAGGCTTTGAAAGAAACTCTTGGCACTCATGTTGCACAGGCAGGCTCACTTGTAACTCCTGAAAGACTCCGTTTTGACTTCTCGCACTTTGAGGCTATGACAAAGGAACAGATTTTAGAGGTTGAAAAGAAAGTTAATGAAACAATTTTAGAAGGACTTGATATAGTAATTCAGGAACTTCCTATTGATGAAGCAAAGAAACTCGGAGCAACTGCGCAGTTCGGCGAAAAATACGGTGATGTTGTAAGAGTTGTTTCGATGGGTGATTATTCAGTTGAATTCTGCGGAGGCTGCCATTTGACAAATACTGCACAGGCTGGAATGGTTAAAATCTTGTCAGAGGGCGGTGTTGCTGCAGGTGTTCGAAGAATTGAAGCTGTTACAGGTATGGGTGTTTATGAATACATCAACACTAAAGATAATGAAATTGCAACTGTTGCAAAGACATTGAAAACAACAGAACACGATTTGATTAAAAAATCAGAAGCAGTTATTGAAGAACTCAAAAACGCACAAAAAGAGCTTGAGAGCTTAAAGGCTAAAATGGCTGCAGCGCAGGCAGGCGACATTATGAATAATGCTCAAAAAATTGGTGACGTTGACCTAATCTCGGCAAGATTTGATTCGCAGACTCCTGATGCACTAAAGACAATGGCCGATGACATTAAATCAAAGAATACAAATGCTGTTATAGTTCTTGCTGCTTTGACAGACTCTAAAATAACCTTTGTTGCAATGGCAGGAAAAGATGCGTTGGCTAAAGGTGTTCACGCAGGTAAGATTATCAAGGAAATCACTGCAATTGCAGGCGGTTCAGGCGGTGGAAAGCCTGATATGGCTCAAGGCGGCGGAAAAGACGAATCAAAGATTGATGAAGCATTGAGTGCGTGTGCAAAGGTTGTTGAAGGACAGTTAAATTAATTTGATGAATGGTATAATTATAATAGATAAGCCTTGCGGAAAAACTTCGCATGATATGGTGAATTTTATCCGCAGGCTTACAGGAATAAAAAAAGTCGGACATACAGGCACACTTGACCCTGAAGCGACAGGGGTGTTGCCTGTGTGCATAGGCAACGCAACAAAAGCATGCGAGCTTTTGACCTGTGAAGATAAAACATATAGGGCAGAGCTTGCATTGGGTGTGACAACAGACACCCTTGACGCTGAAGGTGAAATTTTAACCGAACAGCCTGTCTTGTGTGATGAGGAAACAATAAAAAATACAATAGAGAGTTTTGTAGGCGAAATCGAGCAGATTCCGCCCATGTTTTCTGCCATAAAAAAGGACGGAAAAAAACTCTATGAGCTTGCAAGGCAAGGAATTAATGTTGAGCGAGAAAAGCGAAAAATAACAATTCACAGCATAAAAATCAATGAGATTGATATGCAAAAAGAAACTGTCACATTTGAGGTGCATTGTTCTAAAGGCACATATATAAGAACTCTTTGCGATGATATTGGAATGAAACTTGGCTGTGGCGGATATATGAATAAACTCACAAGAATTAAAAGCGGAAATTTTTCGCTTGATGATTCCTATACTACTGACCAACTCACAAAGCTTTTTGAAGAAAATAAATTTGAAGATGCTTTGATTTCTGTTGATGAGGTTTTTGGCGATTATCCGAAAGCTACTGTTAACGAACGACAGAAAAACTTTATAGTAAATGGTGTAAGAGTTCGATATAAGGGATTAAAAGAAAACCAGATTTATCGAGTTTATGATGAGGATAAAAAGTTTTTATGCTTATCGGAATGTGTGGAGGAAAGGCTCACTCTCAAAAAGGCATTTTGGAATTAGAAAGGAGCGATTAACTGCTTGAAGATTATAACAGATGCTAAACAAATCAAGGCTTGTGCTATTGCGTTGGGTAATTTTGACGGATTGCATATAGCACACAAGCAGATAATCACAAATTGCACCGAGTATGCGAAAAAAAACGGATTAAAAAGTTGTGTGCTTTTATTCGATATTCACCCAAGGACTCTTTTTGATAATAACATAAAACTGTTGACAACTATTTCGGAAAAGATAAAAAAACTTGAGGAAACAGAGGTTGATTATGTATTTATAAAGACCTTTGATGAGGCACTGATGAAAATGAGTGCCTGCGACTTTTTTTGTTTTTTAATAAATGATTTGAAAGCAGAAGCATTGTTTGCAGGGTTTAATTACACTTTCGGACACAAAGCATCAGGAAACAGTGACACACTTATAAAACTTGGTGAGAAACACGGAATTTATGTCGGAATTGCGAAGCAGATTGGTATAGATGGAATTCCTGTCTCAAGCACTCACATAAGAGAATTGATAAAACTTGGAAAAACTTTTGATGCGTACAAATTTTTGGGTGAAAACTATTTTGTTTTGGGTGCGGTTGAAAAAGGAAAACAAAATGGTACAAAAATGGGTATTCCGACCGCAAACATCAGTTTTTCCGAAGACAAGCTGATACCGCCTGACGGAGTCTATAAGGGAATAATCAATATAGGTAGTAAAGAATATAAAAGCCTTATCAATATAGGTAAAAATCCTACATTTGATGCTGAAAAAAGAACAATAGAGGTGCATATTCCTGATTTTTCAGGCGATATTTATGATATGGAAGTAATGGTTCTTTTTGAAGAAAAAATCAGAGACGAGATAAAATTTGAATCATCAAAACAATTAGTTGAACAGATAAAAAGAGATTTGGAAATATTAAAACAGAAAGGGAATTAAGATGTATTTAGTGGTTGGATTAGGCAATCCCGGAAATGAATACAGAATGACAAGGCATAATATCGGGTTTGAAGCAATAGACTATATTGCAGTTAAAAACAGAGTGAAAATTAATAAACTAAAATTCAAGGGTGTTTACGGACAGGCAACAATAAAAGGTGAAAAGGTGATTTTCTTAAAACCGCAGACATATATGAATTTGTCAGGCGACAGCATTGTGGAATTTTGTAATTTTTTCAAAATCCCTTATGAAAATGTCATTGTGATTTCAGACGATATGTCGCTTGAGCGAGGAAGAATAAGAATTCGCACCAAAGGCGGAGCCGGCGGACACAATGGCCTAAAGTCAATAATTTACAGATTAAAAACAGAGAATTTTCCGAGAATAAGAATTGGCATAGGGTCTGCGGCAAATGAAAATATGGATATGGTTGATTTTGTTATCGGAAGATTTACAAAGGACGAAATTCCTGTGTTGGAAGGTGCCATAATAAAGACATCAGATGCAGTTATTGATATTATTGAAAATGGTATTGACTATGCTATGAATAAGCACAATACCAAGGCATAAAAGAACGGAGTAATATTTCAAAATATGAAATTTTGCGACATTTTAAATTTAAACAAAGAATTCAAACAATTTAAAAATGCACTATCCAATCCCCCTGTTTCGACAGCGGGGATTGTTGAGTCTGCGCTTTCTCATTTTATCACATCGACCTGTGATAACGAGGGAGCGCTTGTTGTTATGTACTCGGAGGACGAGGCAAAGAGTCTTTATAATGATTTGAAGTTTTTTTGTGATAATGCATTGTATTTTCCTGCAAGAGAGTATGTTTACTATAATATAGATGCACTTGGTCATTTTGGAGAGCAAAGAAGAATTAAGACACTAAAATCCCTTGAAAATTCAATCGTGGTAACCTCATTGGAGGCGTGTCTTGAGTACACCATTCCACCAAAAGTATTAGAAGAAAATACTTTGTTAATTCATCAGGGTGAGGTATATGACATTGAGGCGGTTAGTGAAAAATTAGTTTTAATGGGATATACAAGAGGTGAAATTGTTGAGGGTTGCGGTCAATTTTCTGTGAGAGGCGGAATTATTGACATATTCTCACCTGCCGAAGATTTCCCATACAGAATAGAGTTTTTTGATGACGAAGTGGATTCTGTGAGAATGTTTGACTATGTTTCTCAAAGAACGATGAACACTTGTGATGAGGCGGTAATTTTGCCTTGCAGAGAGGCTATTTTGACGAAAGAAAAAAGAATAGAAATAGCGGAAAAATTAAAGGAAAAGAGCAAAACTCTTAAGAAAAAAAAGAATTATACAGAGTTATGTGAAAGTATTTCAGAGGATA
>JAZNGS010000241.1:0-5315 GCA_045576555.1 Clostridia bacterium
ATCACAAATGTGTAAACTTTTCTTTGACGGAAAAATTAAGGAAGCGGCAGCAGAACAATGCAGATTATTGCCACTTATAAATGCGCTTTTCTCTGAAGTCAATCCTATTCCTGTCAAGGCTGCTTTAGCTGATATGGGATACTGTGAGGATAATATCAGAATGCCATTGACTAATATGGAAGAAGAACATCGCAATGTATTGCGTGACGAGATGAGAAAGTCAGGAATAAAAATATGAAAATTATTGTAAACGGTTCAAATGGAAGAATGGGCAGGGAAGTTGTCCGAATGATACAAGAGGGATTTGATGGGTGTGAACTTGTGGCAGGTGTTGATATAAATAACTCTGCGGCAGAAAAATTCCCGATTTATGAAAACATTGAAGATTTTTCAGGAGATGCTGATTGCATCATAGATTTTTCGCATCATAGCCTTACAAAAAGGCTTATGGACTTTGCAACAGATAAAAAAATTCCTGTAGTTCTTGCAACAACAGGTCATACTGCCGAGGAATTGGATATTATTTTAAAAGCATCAAAAAATATTCCTGTTTTTATGTCTGCAAATATGTCAGTTGGTGTTGCTTTGCTTGTCAATCTTGCAAAGACAGCGGCAAAAGCATTTCCGCAGGCGGATATTGAGATAATAGAAAAACATCACAACAGAAAGCTTGATGTTCCGAGTGGAACTGCGTTGATGCTTGCTGATGCCATTAAGGAAGAAAGACCTGATTGCGAATATGTAATCGGAAGACATAATGACGGAAAAAGAGATAAAAAAGAATTGGGTATTCATTCTTTAAGATTGGGAAATGTTGTTGGTGAACATGAGGTCATTATTGCAACCGATACTCAAGTTATAACTTTAAAACATGAGGCTCAAAGCAGAAGTTTATTTGCCGAGGGTGCACTTGTTGCGGCAAAATTTTTGGTTGGATGCAAGGAAAACAGAATTTATAATATGAAAGATATGCTGAATTAATGGGAGATAAATATGATTTGTAATAATCTCGGTATTAACGAAAAAGGACATTTGTGTTTTGCGGGACGCGATACAATTGAGCTTGCTGCAAAATATAAAACTCCGCTTTATCTTATTGATGAAGAAAAGATAAGAGAAAAATGCAGAATATATAAGGATGCAATGAAAAAGGCGTTTGGTGATGAATCAATGCCTTTGTTTGCGAGCAAATCTCTTTGTTTTAAACGCATTTATGAGATAATGAAGGAAGAGAATATGGGAATAGATGTTGTTTCTCCTGGAGAATTATATACGGCTCTCAAGGCAGGCTTTCCGATGGAGAAAGCATATTTTCACGGAAACAACAAGACAGACGAAGATGTTGCTTTTGCAATAGACAATAATATTGGATATTTTGTATGTGACAATATTGAAGAATTAAAGGCTATCGACAGAGAAGCTAAAAGAGTGGGAAAAATTCAAAAAATACTTTTGAGAATTACTCCTGGTATCGATTCACACACTTTTGCAAAGATAAACACAGGTAAAGTTGATTCCAAATTCGGTGCGGCAATTGAAACAGGACAAGCTGAAGAGATAACAGGTCTTGCATTGAGTTTTGATAATATTGAATTGTGTGGATTTCATTGCCATATAGGCTCGCAGATTTTTGAGTACGCTCCTTTTGGTGATGCTGCAATGATTATGCTTAAATTTATTGCCGATATAAAAGATAGATTTGATTATGAGGCAAAGATTTTAAATCTTGGCGGTGGTATGGGTGTTCGATACATTGAAGAACATCCTGAAATTGATTATGCTGAAAATATAAGAAAAATTGGTGAGGTTGTAAGTGGCGCTTGTGAAGACTATAAAATTAAAAAGCCAATTATTCTTATGGAACCCGGAAGAAGTATAGTTGCAGATGCAGGCATGACATTATATACTGCAGGAACTATAAAAGAAATAAAAGATTTCAGAACATATGTGTCAATTGACGGAGGTATGACTGATAATCCAAGATATACCCTTTATGAATCACCATATACAGTTATGGTTGCGAATAAAGCAACTGCGTCTCCTGATTGTGTTTGCACAATTGCAGGCAGATGCTGTGAAAGCGGAGATTTAATTCAAGAGGGAGTAAAGATGCCAAAGGCGCAAAGAGGAGATATAATCGCAGTTTTGACAACAGGCGCTTATAACTATTCTATGGCATCAAACTATAACAGGCTAACAAGACCGCCTGTAGTAATTTTAAATAAAAATTCTGAATATGTTGCTGTTAAGAGAGAAACATTTGAAGATTTATTGATGAATGATATGTAAAATGTTGCACAAAATATTGCACAAAACTTTGTGAAAGTTTGTGCAATATTTTTTTGGAAAAATATAAGAAAAAGCTTGCAAAATACCTATATATAATGTATAATTGTAGTGTTGTGACACTTGACAAACGATGAAGCGGGAGGTTGCGAACAGAAGGTTCGGTTTTTCCGTGGAGAATGTCCGATTCAAGAAACCGGGCGGCAGGTCACGCTGTATTGAATATTGTGTGCTTATTTCTTGCGGGTGCAGTGCGCCTTGCAAGGTATAATTGCGTGCAGAATGCAGCAGTGGGACTTCCCGGATAGCAGAAATGCAATTCGGGTTTTTATTTAAGGGTGGGTAGAAACACCCGGGGGTGTGTATAACATACCAAGCTGTCGTGCGAGAAACACAATGAAAGGAATTTGTAAATTACCCAATGATTTATAAATTCCGACAAAAAAACAAATTAGGAGGGAAAAAACATGGCAGCAAAGCAGAAAATCAGAATCAAGCTTAAGGCTTATGATCACGCAGTTCTTGATCAATCGGCAGAAAAGATTGTTGAGATCGCAAAGAAGAGCGGCGCGAAGGTTTCAGGACCAATTCCGCTTCCAACTGAAAAGGAAGTTGTAACAATCCTAAGAGCCGTTCATAAGTATAAGGATTCTCGTGAGCAATTCGAAAGAAGAACTCACAAAAGATTGATCGACATAGTTGTTCCTGGTGCAAAAACTATGGAAGCACTTGTTAAGATCGACTTGCCTGCAGGCGTTGAAATCAACGTAACACAGAGCAAGAAATAATTAAAAGCTCATTTAATGAGTGGCAGTAGTCTTAAAACAGACTATGATGCAGGTCAATGTTCCCCAAAGGGAACCAATTAACTGTTAAGAAAGGAAGAAGAAAATGAACAAAGCAATTTTAGGTACAAAAGTCGGTATGACACAGATTTTTGACGAAAACGGAAAAGTAATTCCGGTAACTGTAGTTCTTGCAGGTCCTTGCACTGTTGTTCAAAAGAAGACTGTTGAAACTGATGGCTATGAAGCTGTTAAGGTTGGTTTCGGCGAAGTTAAAGAAAAGAATGTTAACAAGCCGGATAAGGGACAGTTTGCAAAGGCTGATGTAGCTGTGAAGAAGTATTTGAGAGAGTTTAGACTTGATGATTGTTCTGCATTGAATGTGGGCGATGAAATCAAAGCTGACATATTTGCAGCAGGTGAAAAGATTGATGTTACAGGAATTAGCAAAGGTAAAGGTTTTGCCGGTCCAATGAAGAGATGGGGATTACACAGAGGTCCTATGTCTCACGGTTCAGGCTATCATAGAGGCTCAGGTTCAATGGGCGCTTGTTCAAACCCAGGTCGTGTAATGAAGGGTAAGAAGCTCCCTGGACATATGGGTGTTGTAAGAGTAACAGTACAGAACTTGGAAATTGTTAAGGTTGATGCAGAACAAAACTTGATTTTGTTGAAGGGTGCAGTTCCTGGCAACAAGGGTGGTCTTGTTACAATCAGAAATAGTGTTAAAGCGTAAAAGTATTGGAAAGGAGGAATAAACTATGTCTACAGTAGCTGTATATAACATGGAAGGTGCAAAGGTTGGTTCAATGGAAGTTAGCGATTCAATATTTGCAGCAGAAGTGAATAAGGCTGTATTACACGAAGTTGTTGTTAACTACCTTGCAAATCAAAGACAAGGTACACAAAGCACTAAGACTCGTACAGAAGTATCAGGCGGCGGAATTAAGCCTTGGAGACAAAAAGGCACAGGCCGTGCAAGACAAGGAAGTATCCGTGCTCCACAATGGACAGGCGGTGGTGTTGCATTAGGTCCAAAACCTCGTGATTATAGATATAGCGTAAATAAAAAGATAAAGAAGATTGCATTAAGATCTGCTTTGTCAGCTAAATATGAAGCATATGAAATATATGTTATCGAAGATTTGAAGATGGACGAAATTAAGACAGCAACAATTGCAAAAATGTTGAAAGGTCTTGAAATCGATACAAAGGCATTAATTGTTACTGCTGATTATGATAACACAGTTTATAAATCAGCAAGAAACATCAAAAATGTTAAACCAACATATGTTGGAGTTCTTAACACATACGATGTTTTGAAATATGACAAGTTTATAATTGCTAAAGAAGCAATCGCAAAGATTGAGGAGGTGCTTGCATAATGAAATTCGCACACGACATTATCAGAAGACCAATCATCTCCGAACGCAGTATGGCACCTGTTTTCGACAAAGAAGGAAACGAAATCAAAAAGTATACTTTTGAGGTTCCGGTTTCTGCAAACAAAGTTGAAATCAAGAAGGCTTGTGAGGAAGTTTTCGGAGTAAAGGTTGCAAGTGTAAATACAATGCATGTTACAGGAAAAATTAAGAGAATGGGAAGATACGAAGGAAGAAGAGCTTCTTGGAAAAAGGCTATCGTTACATTAGCTAAAGACTCTAAGACAATTGAGTTCTTTGAAATGTAATCCATTCGAAAATTCAAATTAAGGAGTGAAACAAATGGCTATTAAAAAGTATAAGCCAACCTCTCCTGCAAGAAGATTTATGACTGTTTCAGATTTCGCTGAGGTAACAAAAAGTTCTCCGGAGCGTTCATTGATAACATCATTAAAGAAAAATGCAGGAAGAAATTCATACGGTAGAATTACTGTTCGTCATAGAGGTGGCGGAAACAGAAGAAAGTATAGAATTATTGACTTTAAGAGACAAAAGGATCAAATGCCTGCAACAGTAATCGGTATCGAATACGATCCAAACAGATCAGCAAACATTGCCTTGATTCAATATGAAGACGGTACAAAGTCTTACATCATTGCCCCTGTTGGTTTGACAGACGGTATGACAGTTGTTTCAGGTAGCGGCGCTGATATTCAGCCAGGTAATGCTTTGTTCATCAAAGATATTCCTGTTGGTACATTGATTCATAACATTGAGTTGTATCCTGGAAAGGGCGGTCAGTTGGTTCGTTCGGCAGGCGGCTTTGCACAGCTTATGGCTAAAGAAGGAGATTATGCTCAGG
>JAZNGS010000242.1:0-5310 GCA_045576555.1 Clostridia bacterium
TAACCATCTGATGCAATATATTCTTCAATATTTTCAGGGTCAATAACACCACAGTTTCTCAAAGCAATTCTCATCTGCTTTGCATAGAAATTTGTTTCGTTAAGACTCTTGATTGAGTTATCTTCTTCGTTAACTGTTTCCTGATACAACAAACGCTTAACAATTCTACCCTTTAACAAGTGTTCTTCAACAATTTCCTTAATGTCGCCAACTTCAACCCTTGAATAGAAAGCGCCTTCAGGATAAACAACTATAATCGGACCCAATGCACAAAGTCCGAAACAACCTGTCTTGATAATCTTGAACTCTTTGTCCAAGCCATATTCAGCAAGCTGTTTTTCCATTTCCTTAATTATTAATTCACTGCCTGATGAAGTACAACCTGTACCGCCGCAGCACAAAATATGACCTCTAACCATATCCATGTTCTCAATCATTCCTTTCACTATAATTCGGTTAATTAATCGTTTTCGCCAACCATATATTCCTTAACAGGACGACCGTTCACAATGTGCTCTGCAACAACCTTTTGTGCCTTTTCAGGAGTCATCTTAATGTAAGTTACTTTTTCTTCGCCAGGAACCAAAACTTCAACGATAGGCTCCAAACGACACATTCCTATACAACCTGTTTGAACAACTGAAACATGTTCAAGGTTTCGTTTTCCGATTTCTTCAACAAATGCGTTCATAACAGGTCTTGCACCTGCTGCGATACCGCAAGTTGCCATTCCGACAACTATTCTTACAGCATGGTCGTCCTTTCTCATAGTAACGCCTGCTGAAACTTTTTGTCTTATAGCTTCCAATTCTGCTAAACTCTTCATAATTCTATTCCTTTCTGCACTTTAGTGCTTTTAATCAATTATTTATCTCGGCTTCGCCTTCTTTTAAATATTCGAGTATCCATAACGATACTGCATTTTCTTTGAAAGACACTCCGCCAAGCACTTTTTTGAACTCACGCGTATCAACCAAAAGCTCCTTGTCATTTACTTTATGTGAATAGATAAAATCCACATCTTCATAAGAGGTGATTAGCTGATGCATCGTTTCCGACATATTTCCGAGAGGCTGACGGTCAATGCTTGAATAAACAAAATTTGCTTTAATTGTTGTTCCCTCGCCAAGCTTTGACTCTATTTCAATCCCGCCGCCTGTTAATTCCGCGGCATTTTTTAAAAGCGGAATTCCGAGCCCAACCTTTCTTGTTTTTCTTCCGGTTGTGAAAGGGTCTGTGACAGATGCCAAAAACTCCTCGCTCATTCCCTTGCCATTGTCCTTAACTGAAAAAGAAAGAATATCCTCTTTTTCGTTTTCAATCACCGCTAGTTCAATCAAATCCGCATCTGCGGCGACCGAATTTTGCATAATGTCAAGAATGTGCAGTGAAATTTCTTTCATTTTAACATCATTCCCCCAAAGTCGAATTTATAGATTTATTCGTATTTCTTTAAAATATCGTCAACATCATCAACAGTAAGTCTGCCGAAAACCTCGTCATTAACTGTCAATACAGGAGCAAGACCGCAAGCACCGATACATCTTGTTGCATCAATTGAATACTTTCCGTCTGCTGTGCATTCACCTACTTCAATTCCAAGCTTTTCTTTGATTTTGTCAAGGATATCTCCTGAACCCTTAACATAGCAAGCTGTTCCCATGCAGACAGCAATCTGATACTTGCCCTTTGGATAAAGCGAGAATTGAGCATAGAATGTTACTATACCATAAATCTCTGCCAAAGGAACATTCAAACCCTCTGCAATCATCTGCTGAACTTCCAAAGGAAGATATCCATAGATTTCCTGTGCTTTGTGAAGCACCGGAATAGCAGCGCCTTCCATATCCTTATGGCTTTCGATGACTGCTTTTAGTTCAGCTTCCTGTTCTTTTGTGCCATTAAAAGGCATCATTGTCTTTTTCTCCATAATAGCCCTCCTGTTTTATTTTTTGTTAAATTATTAACAATATATATTCGCATAAACTTAACTATTATACCCGTTAATTATAACAGTTTTATTCATAAAAATCTACATTTAATCACTAAAAATTTATTTTACTACTTTTTGCACAAATATTCAATGATTTTTTCGGCACTTTTAGACATAATATCAATAAAAAATTCCGGTTCTTGTATGTCTTCGAGATAATGTGCATCAGAATTTGTTAAAATGTTGTATTTCCCCTCATATTCTTCCGACATTTTTTCACGGTTTTTTGCAGTTATTTCAACTGCTTGAACTGATAATTCGGGCGGCATAAAACCAAGATTTGACAAAACACTGTAGCTTGAGCGGTCAATGTGTGCAGGAACTGCAACACCGCCAAATTCTTTTGCTTTTTCAACCACCTGAAATATGTTCAAATCTGTCGCTGTAACCAACAGATTTTCTTCTTTTCCGATTACATTATCATCAGCATCCATATATAACTGTTCACCAAAAATTTCCTCTTGATTTTTAATGCCTGACATATGTTCTTTTATGTATTCGCCCATTTTTTCAGCAGTTTCTATATCCTTAAAATAACATACGACATGAACTTCCTCGCTTGTTTCAACCTCCATGCCCGGAACAACCAAAAGTCTGTCCCCTGCAACTTGCATAACCGCACGCACATTTCCACAGGAATTATGGTCAGTCACAGCAATCACATCAAGTCCCTTTATAATCGACATATTAACAATATTGTTGGGTGTCATATCCTTATCACCGCATGGCGACAAGGCAGAATGAATATGTAAATCATAATATAATTCCATTTTTGACACCCCGCTAATTATTTCTATATGCCTATTATAACATAGAGTAATATTGTTTTCAATATGTATATTTTCAAATACACATACCATTTTTTCTTAAATATACAAAAAATCTCAAGGAAAAATTCCTTGAGATTTTTATTTTTATGTTATTAGTCCTCTTTTGCTTCCATTTCTGATTGAATATCATCATAAGCAGAAAGGATTGGCTTAACATTTTCGCCTTTTAATCTTGCAAAATAGTTCTTTGTGATTTTAAATATAGTGCCCGAAAGAACCAACAAACCAATCAAGTTAGGGATTGCCATAAGACCATTGAATGTGTCGGAAATATCCCATGCAAGCGAAAGATTCATAGTTGCACCCACTAAAACGAAACATACGAAGATAACCTTATACACAACTGTTGCAATCTTACCAAACAAGAATTCGCATGATTTAGAACCATAAACGAACCAACCAATAACTGTTGAAATTGCAAAGAAGAAAATTGCAATAGTTGAGAAATATCCACCAATGCTTCCGAAAGATTCCACAAACGCTTCTGTTACCAACACAGATGCCTTATCTGCAGTAAACCCTGCTGCAACAAGACCTGTTGATAAATCAATAACACCTGATGAAAGAATAACCAAAGCAGAAAGTGAACAAATCACAATAGTATCAACAAAAACTTCAAATATTCCCCACATACCTTGCTTAACCGGTTCTTTAACATCTGCTGCAGAGTGAACAAGTGCTGATGAACCAAGACCAGCTTCATTAGAAAATACGCCACGGGCAATACCGCTCTTTGCTACCTTGGAAATTACCACACCAATAGCACCGCCGGCAACAGCATCAAAACCAAATGCACCCTTGAATATTGCAACAAAAACATCGTCAAGTACTGTGAACTTTGTAGCAATAATAATGATTGCACCAATAATATAGAAAATAGACATAAATGGAACTACCTTCTCAGTAACTGAAGCAACTCTCTTTAAGCCTCCCAATGCCATAATTGCCATAAGAACCAAAAGGATTATACCGGTAACAATAACAGGAACACTAAAAGTTTGCTCAAAGTTTGCAGCAATAGTGTTAATCTGGCTCATATTACCAATACCAAATGATGCAAGGATACAGAATACTGCAAAAAGAACACCTAAAACAGAACCAAGAGTCTTTAAGCCTTTTTTATTTGAGAAACCTTCCTTCAAATAAACCATCGCACCGCCTAACCATTCTCCGTCAGCATTCTTCTTACGATAGAAAATTCCAAGTACGATTTCAGCATATTTTGTTATCATACCAAAGAATGCTGCAATCCACATCCAGAATATTGCACCAGGACCACCTGCTGCAATTGCTGTAGCCACGCCGACAACATTACCAACTCCGACTGTTCCGCCCAAAGCTGTGCACAAAGCCTGGAATGAAGAGATTGCCTTTGAATCCTTGCCTGTTTTCTTATCCTTCTTTAAGAGTGTGCCAAAAGTATTCTTCATCCAGTAACCTATTTTTCCAACTTGCATAAATTTTACCCCGCAAGTGAGAATAATACCTGTACCAACCAAAAATACAAGCATTACAGGTCCCCATACCCAACCATTGATTGCGCCGTTAATTTCTTTAACAACTTCCAAAAACTTTTCCATTTTCTTCCTCCCGATAATAAAAATTTTTACAATAAAAAGCCGCCTTGTCTTCAAAGCGGCTCCGGATTATCGTGCAGAAATAGCTATCTATAAGAAGGCTATATTTCTACTCCGTCCTTTTGCCTGAGAGATTCAGCCCGTTTAGGCCTTGCACCTTCGGCACTCTGTACGAGATTCTCCGGAGTCCCCTTCACCTTCAGTCTTTAAACATTCTGAAAGTTTCAACGAGATACGACATTATTATACAACATTTTACAATATTGTCAATAGGTATTTTTAAATTTTATAAATTTTTTTGAATATTTATTAATATCGCCTACTTAAATTTATCTTTACACTTTTATTTATTCGTGATATAATTTATCTATATTGGAGGTGATATTATGGCTCTTAACAGGAAATTTTCATATCTTCGGGAATACACAGACCAGCTCCCTGATTTTGTGACGGAGTATTTAATTGAATATTACACAGGCGAAAGTATAAACACTCAAATCGGCTATGCCATTGATATAAGAGTGTTTTTTAACTATTTAAAATCAGAAATTCTGACAAATATAAAAACTATAAAAGATATTACAATAAAGGATATTAATAATTTAAAAGTGACCGACCTCATTCGTTTTAAATCATATCTTCGCGAATATGAGCAGGAAACGCACACCGTCAGCGGAAAAATTATAAAAAGAGTTTACAGAAATTCAGCTTACGGAATTAACCGAAAAATGTCGGCTGTTCGCGGAATGTTTATCTATCTTTACAAAACCGAGCAGATAAAAGAAAATATAACCGATAAAGTCGATTTTGCAAAGCTCCACCAAAAAATCAAAAAAAGACTCACCTCACAGGAAACCTGTGATTTGTTAGATGTTATTTATAATGGAGAAAAATATTATGAAGGAAGACT
>JAZNGS010000243.1:0-3512 GCA_045576555.1 Clostridia bacterium
AATGCTAATTTTTCTTCTTTTGTATGATGTTTATTTGTTCCACCTTTTGGTCTTCCCATATCTTTCATCTCCTTTACTTTAGTATAGCACAAAAAATGATGGTAGACACTTTTTTGTGTCTACCATCATTATATCACTTCAGATTAATCCTCTGCTTTTTGTGTTGTTAAGAAATATGCAATTGAATTTGCAGCATTTGTCACATCGCTCATCAGCCCTGAAAAAAGCTTTGCAACAGAGTCATCAAGCGTTTCACCAAGAATATATCCTGTGAATTTCACCAAGAACTGTCTGTCATCAATTCCGCTGCTCTTTGAATGATATTCTTCATACTTTTGCAAAACACCATTTACTAAATCTGAAAATTTATATATTTTGTATTTGTCAACACCAAATATATCTGCCGCGCTTTCAATTCCGGAAATAATCTTTTGAGAATACTTTTGTCTTGCATTATGATAGTCCGAAATATTAAATGCATATAACTCGCCCTCAACTCTGCCAAAAGTTCTTAAGCAATCAATATAACCTGCTCTTATCATTTTCTCAATGTTTTCAGGTTTGAAATCAAGCATTCCAACTATTTTTTCACTTGATTTTATCTTAAAAATATTTACTCCCTTTGGTGCAATGCCTTTTGTTATCCCCACTCCGCCGACATCTACTGCAATAATATTTTTAATTCCTTTTGCTATTAACATATCAGCAGGTATGTTATTTGCAATTCCACCGTCAATATATTCCTTTTCACCAATAACAGTTTTCTTGAGTCCAGGCAATGACGCACTTGCCATAAGATAGTCAACCAATTGACCATCAGGAATTTCGTCAATAAAAAGAGACAACTCTTCTTTCTGTGTTAAATCATATGTGACAAGACCAAAATCTATTTTTGATTTTCTCAACTTATCTTCATCAACACTTTTTTCAATCAATTCACGAAATGGTTTTGTTTCCAGACCATTATTTTTATAAATATCCGAAATTAAATTAGATAAATTTTTAATATCGAGCAAGTTATCACCAAGCTTATCATTTGTCAGCTCAACAATACTCTCTTTTTCAATATTCAACCAGATTTCCTCTGCAATATTAAAATCACCCTGTGCAAACAAAGCGCCATTAACAGAGCCTATAGAACAGCCTGTCACCGCACAAATATCTATTCCCATATCAACTAGTGCTTTCCAAACACCAAGGTGATATGCTCCCTTTGTACCTCCTCCACCAAGCGCCAAACCATAACTATTCATAAAAACACCTCTTGTTAATCTGTGTAATTATTATATATTATTTGCTAAAGTCAATGCATCATCAATATTTTTTGCAAAGCAAACATCTCCAACCTCATCATAAAATCCTGATTTCTTCATAACCTGCATAGGTTGTTCATTGACATGAGAAAATATCACTGTTATTCCATTTTCTCTTAAATTATTATATACTGTTTTCAATGCGCCTAATGCCGATACATCTAAAGACGGAATATTCCTCATTCGGAGAATAACGAAATTAGTTCCTTCCTTGACTGAAAGTGAAGATATAACATCTGATGTAGCAAAAAACATCGGTCCGTCAAATTCAAATACCTGTGTGTTTTCAGGAATTGTCTTTAATCGGTCATTGTCTTTTTCATCAACCCATGTTCTTATGTTGGTGACATCTGTCATTCGTTTTATGAACAAGAATGCTGTCACAATCATTCCAAACTCTATAGCAACCACAAGGTCAAACACAACTGTCAAAACGAATGTGAGAACAAGAACTATAATATCGCTTTTTGGTGCAGTTTTGCAAATTTCCACAAATTCTCTCCACTCGCACATATTATATGCAACAATAAACAATATTGCAGCAATTATAGGCATTGGGATAAGTGCCGCATATGGCATAAAGATTAATAGTACCAACATAAGTACAACTGCGTGCACAATTCCTGCAATCGGTGTTCTGCCGCCATTCTTTACATTAGCAGCAGTTCTTGCAATCGCTCCTGTTGCAGGAATTCCCCCAAATAAACCAGATAATATGTTTCCTGCACCCTGTGCAATCAATTCTGTGTTGGAGTTATGCTTATCATTTATCATTCCATCTGAAACAACACAAGATAATAAAGACTCAATTGCCGCCAAAATTGCGATTGTGAATGCACTTGGAATAAGTTCCTTTATTGTTGCAAAATCAAAGTTGGGAACTGATAAAGATGGCGCATCACCTGATATTTGATATAAGTCGCCAATGGTTTTAACAGGAATATCAAACACCTTTACAATTACCACTCCAACTATAACAGCAATTAATGAGCCTGGTATTTTTTTGTTGATTTTAGGCCACACAATCAAGATTAAAAGACCAATTAACCCAACCAAAACTGCAGAGAAATTAATTGTAGTTATTGAATTTACAACTGCAGATACCTTTTCCATTGTTTCAACTGCGTGTGTACCTTGCGCAAAAGTCAATCCCATAAAATCTTTAAGCTGACCTATTACGATAGTCAAAGCAATACCTGATGTGAAGCCTGTTGTAATTGTATGAGGTATGTATTTTATTAATGATCCAAATTTTAATATACCCATTATTATAAGCATTAATCCCGCCATAATGGTTGCAATCACAAGTCCCTCTGTTCCAAACTGTGCCACAATCCCTGCAACAATTGTTGCAAATGCCGCTGTCGGACCTGATATATTTACATTACTTCCACCTAAAAGTGAAATAACAAAGCCTGCAACAATAGCAGTATAGAGTCCCTTTTCAGGCGCAACTCCTGACGCTATTGCAAGTGCAATCGAAAGCGGCAGTGCAATTATTGCAACAATAATTCCCGCAATTAAATCAGAAGAAAACTTCTTTAAGTTATAATCCTTTAAACTAATTAACAATTTGGGTTCAAAAATTTTCATAATCGTTTGCAGTTTTAAACTGCTTCATCCTTTCTGTATTAATATTTTTTGTCGAAATCATTATAACACACCAATCATTTCATTTCAATACTTTTTAATTTAAAACACTTACAACTTTTATTGACATCTTAAAATTAAAATGTTAAAATAATACTATTGATAATGAAAGGTATAAAAATTAATGAAACCATTATTAAGCACTGTTTTTCCGGAATTACCCGCAGATATTTCAAAGAATTTTACTGCTGATTCCGTTAAGATTTCAAGAAAATACAGAAGCGTTGAGCTCGTTATATGTGAGAACATTACTGATATTGAATCGGACAAGTTGGAAAGCTGTATTAAAGAAATTTATAATTTATCAACTGTCCATATTAAAAAATCATTTCAAAACCAAGATAACAGCTCTTTTTCTGATGCAATAAAATATGATAATGAATTTCACAAACAAATAAACCAATCAATTACAAATACTTCTAACCCCCACGAAAGTAAGCAAGCTCAAATCAAAGAAATGATTTACGGACGCTCAATAAGGGATTATCTCTCCCCTATTTCTTCAATTGATGAAAGCACTCAATGGGTTTGTTTCCAAGGTGATATATT
>JAZNGS010000244.1:0-2860 GCA_045576555.1 Clostridia bacterium
TATGCAGGAATTGTTAATCAGCGGATTTAGTGATTATGAGTTAAAAGAAGTTTTAGAGGAATTATATCTTGATGATACAGTTGATATTATCGAGGAAATGCCTGCAAATGTGGTTAAGAGAATTTTGAAACATTCTGCTGCTGATGTGAGAGAGAGCATTAATGAGATTTTAAAATATCCTAAAAATAGTGCAGGTTCTATGATGACAATAGAATTTGTCGACTTGAAAAGAGATATGACTGTTGAAGATGCGTTTATGCGCATCCGCAGAACAGGGGTTGACAAGGAAACAATTTATACCTGTTATGTGACCGATGAAAACAGAATTTTGTTGGGACTTGTTTCTGTAAAAGACTTGTTGCTTGCAGAGCAGAGTGAGATAATCGGCGACATAATGGAGCAAAACATTATCTATGTTAATACTCTTGATGACCAGGAGTATGCGGCTCAAACTTTTGATAAGTATGACCTTTTGGCTTTACCTGTTGTTGACAAGGAGAACAGATTAGTCGGAATTATTACTGTCGATGACGCTATTGATGTCATTTTAGAAGAGGCAACAGAGGATATTGAAAAGATGGTGGCGATTACTCCTACCGATAAACCATATATGAAAACAGGAGTTTTTGAAACCTTTAAAAAGAGAATACCGTGGTTGTTATTGTTGATGATTTTGTCAGCGTTTACAGGAAGTATAATAAGTGTTTATGAAGATGCATTGTCTTCGTGTGTTGTGTTGACTGCATTTATTCCATTGTTGATGGGAACAGGAGGAAACTCGGGCGGTCAATCATCAGCAACAATTATCCGTAGTATGTCTTTGGGCGATGTTGAATTAGGCGATATATTTAAAGTCATATGGAAAGAGTTAAGAGTGGCAGCGATATGCGGCATTGTGCTTGCGGCGGCAAATTTTGCAAAAGTTATGATTGTGGACGGCGCAAACATAATTGCTGATGGCTACAGTCCTGTGCTGATTGCTTTAGTTGTGAGTCTTGCTCTTGGACTTACTGTCGTGATTGCAAAGTTTATTGGTTGTGTATTACCGATGCTTGCAAAGAAAATCGGATTTGACCCTGCAGTTATGGCAAGTCCGTTGATTACAACCATTGTTGATGCTGTTTCACTTATGATATTTTTCAATATCGCAGTTATGGCATTACACATATAGAAAGGAATTAGTTTTATGAATACCGCAAATAAGATTACTATTTTCAGAGTTATTTTGGTGCCTGTTTTTATGGCTTTGATGCTTATGGACAGTGATGCCTGCAGAATGTGGGCGTTGGCAGTTTTTGTTATTGCATCTGCATCCGATTGGCTTGACGGATATATTGCAAGAAATTATAATCAGGTGTCAAACTTCGGGAAATTTATGGACCCATTGGCAGACAAAATTTTGACAACAGCTGCATTTTTGACATTGTTTGACAGAATTTGGTTTGCATCAGTTGCAATTATGCTTATCTTGACAAGGGAATTTATGGTTGCGGGCTTAAGAATGAATGCAGGTGCGAGTGGTACTGTGATTGCAGCAAGTATGTTCGGAAAAGTTAAGACGGTTGTTCAAATGATTGCAATTATTGCATCAATTGCGCTTACGCACTCAATTTTCCCTGCTGAAACAGCAATACTTATGACTAATATATTTGTTTGGGCATCAACTGTTGTAACAGTTATTTCCGGAATTGACTATCTTTGGAAGAACAGACAGGTATTTTTGAAATGAAGAGAATAGTTAGTTGTGTAAGAAAAGCAGTTGAAGATTATGATATGATACAGGAAGGGGACAAGGTTGCTGTCGGAATTTCCGGCGGAAAGGACAGCCTTGTTCTTCTTGGTGCTTTGGCAAATTTATCAAGATATTACCCTAAAAAGTTTTCTGTTGTGGGACTTACTCTTGATATGGGATATGATGCTGACTACTCAAAAATAAAGGAATATTGTGAAAGTTTTGGGGTAGAGCATATAGTCAAGAAAACGAATATAAAAGAGGTTATATTTGATTATCGAAAGGAAGAAAATCCTTGCTCGCTATGCGCCAAAATGCGAAGAGGAGCATTAAATGATTTTGCGATTGAAAATGGTTGCAACAGAGTTGCATTAGGACATCATAATGACGATGTGCTTGAAACATTTATGTTGAGTCTTTTGTATGAGGGAAGAATTAATTGTTTTTCGCCTGTTACATTTTTAGATAGAACAAGTATCTATTCTATAAGACCGCTTATATATGTGAAGGAAAGAGATATTAAGGGTGTTGTGAACAGATTAAATGTTCCTGTTTTAAAAAGCTCGTGTCCTGTTGATGGAGTGACTAAAAGACAAGAGGTTAAGGATATTATAAGAAATCTTGATAAAACAGTTAATCCTGGAATGAAACAGAGGTTATTTACAGCTATTTCAAATAGTGAAATAGAG
Organism: Clostridia bacterium; assembly: GCA_045576555.1. GTDB lineage: Bacteria > Bacillota > Clostridia > UBA1381 > UBA1381 > RGIG1988. The sequence goes on from JAZNGS010000244.1 coordinate 2,422, forward strand.
GGGTGGCAAAAACAGTGAAGCGCTGCCGGTGGCAGAAGAAGCGAACTGTTTTTGGTTCGGTTTCACAGAGCAGTGCGATTTGTTGAGCAATGCGACAATGAAACCAGCGGAGAAAGTAAACATATGTACTTTTGAGTGAATATTTAGGATTAATTTCCAAGTAAAGTTACTTGTGGCATTTTAATGCCACTTTTTTATTTGTAGTGCCTCTCATCCGGAAAAGGCTTTTGGAGCACCTTTAGTGTGCGGGCCTTTTATTCGAAAGGGGTGTTTTTTAAGAGGGTTCCCCCTCTTAAATGACTTTTCGTACTTTTGGTCATTCAAAAGTACATAGATACACATATAAAACTCAAATGTCGAAAAATGTCGTACGATTTTTAAGTTTTTTTGTCAAAATACTTGAAAAAAATCCTATAAAATGCTACAATAACTATAGCAC
>JAZNGS010000245.1:0-1966 GCA_045576555.1 Clostridia bacterium
AACCATAATCAATGTCAGCTCTCAAGGTCTGTAGTGGAATAGTACCTTCGTGATATTGCTCTGTTCTAGCAATTTCAGCACCGCCTACTCTTCCTGCAACACTTGTCTTGATACCTTTGATACCCATTCTCATAGCTCTTCCCATAACTTGTTTCATAGCTCTTCTGAATGAAATTCTCTTTTCAAGTTGTGCTGCAATGTTTTCTGCTACTAACTGTGCGTTTGTATCAGGCTGCTTAACTTCCATAATGTTGATGTTAACAGCTTCTTTTGTCATCTTTTCAAGTTGTTTCTTTAACTTGTCAATTTCAGCACCCTGTCTTCCGATGATGATACCAGGCTTTGCTGCATGAATTGTTACGAAAACTTTGTTCTGCTTTCTTTCAATAACAATCTTTGCTATTCCTGCATCATAGCATGCCTTCTTGACAAATTTTCTGATATTATAATCTTCAACCAACTGGTTTCCGAAATCTTTTTTACCTGCAATCCACTTTGAATCCCAGTCTTTAATAACTCCGACTCTAAGTCCGTGCGGATTAACTTTTTGTCCCATTAGGAATTACCTCCTTCTTTAATTATTCTTTTTCTTTCAATACCAAAGTGATATGACTTGTTCTCTTTAAAATTCTGTATGCTCTGCCTTTTGAAACAGGTCTGATTCTCTTAAGAGTTGGACCTTGATTAGCATAACACTCTGCTACATATAATTTGTTGATATCCATATTATGGTTATTTTGAGCATTAGCCATAGCTGATGCCAAAAGCTTTTCCAAGTACTCGCTAGCTGCTTTAGGTGTATTTTTGATAATACCCATCGCAACGCCAACAGGTTTGTTTCTTATTAAATCAAGAACTATTCTAACCTTTCTTGACGAAATGCGTGCATAGCTTAAAGTTGCGCGTGCTTCCATTTACGGATTCCTCCTTTCGACACTATATATATGAATTTACTTATATATTATTTAGAAGTTTTAGCTCCTGCGTGACCTTTAAAGGTTCTTGTTGGAGCAAACTCGCCCAATCTGTGACCAACCATATCCTCACTGATGAATACAGGGACATGCTTTCTACCGTCATGAACAGCGATAGTATGTCCAACCATTTCAGGGAAAATAGTAGAAGCTCTTGACCAGGTCTTGATAACCTTTTTTTCGTTTGCTGCGTTCATAGCATCAATTCTGCTCATCAAACGCTCTTCGACGAAAGGTCCCTTTTTAAGTGATCTACTCATTATTTATTTCCTCCTTCTCGGATAATGACCGATAATTACTTATCGTTTCTTCTCTTTATAATGAACTTATCTGTTCTGTTCTTATGCTTTCTTGTCTTCAAGCCAAGAGCCGGTTTACCCCAAGGAGTTACCGGTGCTGGACGACCGATAGGTGACTTACCTTCACCACCACCGTGAGGGTGATCGTTAGGGTTCATAACAACGCCTCGAACAGTAGGTCTCCAACCCATGTGACGCTTTCTTCCGGCTTTACCGATAGAAATGTTTTCATGTTGTTGGTTTCCAACAATACCGATTGTTGCCTTACAATCAAGACGAATCATTCTAACTTCGCCTGATGGAAGTCTTACCTGAGCATAATCTCCTTCTTTAGCCATAAGCTGTGCAAAGCCGCCTGCTGAACGAACCAACTGACCGCCCTTTCCAGGATATAGCTCAATGTTATGAATCAATGTACCAACAGGAATATCTCTGATAAACAAAGCATTACCTGGCTGAATATCAGCACCAGTACCTGAAACAACTGTCATACCGTCTGTCAAACCAACAGGGGCGATGATGTAAGACTTTGTACCGTCTTCATATTGAATCAAGGCAATGTTTGCTGATCTGTTTGGATCATATTCAATACCAATTACTGTTGCAGGCATTTGATCCTTTTGTCTCTTAAAGTCAATAATTCTATACTTTCTTCTGTTTCCGCCACCTCTATGACGAACAGTAATTCTACCG
>JAZNGS010000246.1:0-3279 GCA_045576555.1 Clostridia bacterium
TTCAATGTGGAGCGCAATTGGTGGTCTTGAAAAGGCGCAGGAAGTTAACAAGGAAATTGCAAAATATGTTGATGTTATGATTGGTAATGAGGAAGATTTCACAGCATGTCTTGGTTTGGAAATTGAAGGAAATGACGCAAATCTTAAAGAACTAAATCTTGACGGATACAAGAAAATGATTGCAGAAGCTGCAAAACAATATCCTAATTTCAAGGTAATTGCAACAACTCTAAGAGAGGTTAAGACTGCAACAGTAAACGATTGGAGTGCTATTTGCTGGGCGGACGGAACAGTTTATAAAGCAAAGGATTACAAAGGTCTTGAAATCATGGACAGAGTTGGTGGCGGTGATTCATTTGCATCAGGTCTTATCTATGGCTTGATGACAACTAATGATGCTGAATTATCTGTTAACTATGGTGCAGCTCACGGTGCACATGCAATGACAACACCGGGTGATACAACTATGGCTAACAAAAAAGAAGTTGAAGCTATCATGGGCGGTGCAGGAGCAAGAGTTCAAAGATAATATTATATAAGTTAAAAGGCTGTGCTAAATGCACAGCCTTTTTTAAGTAGTAGTTAATTATTCACCACACATACAAGTTACGATAACGATGATAATCAATACCCAAATAATCATATCCAAGTCAAAACCACATCTGTTATTGTATCCGTTGTTGCATCCGCATTCATTCATTATAAAATCCTCCTTTCAATATATATTTTTGATAGGCAAACTCAATCCTTACAGGAGGAATTTTTGATTGCAACATCAAACAAGGTAACACAAAGACAACAGATTATCAGGATTATTAATAATGCACATTCAAATTCGCCCATCTTCCTGTTCATTTTCAAGACCTCCTTAATGGCTGTTGTTAATATATACTATGAATGATGATAAAATTTTGTAGCTTGTCTTGATATTTTATTATTTATGAGTTATAATATATATTAGAAAAGTATGCGTTTTGGAGGTAAGTGATGGATAAACAAAAGATTGAGAGAATTGGAGAACTCTCAAGAAAGCAAAGAAGTGTTGGATTAAATGATGAAGAATTAGCAGAACAAAAGGCTTTGAGAGAAGAATATCTTGACAGCATCAGGAAGAATTTTCGTTCTGTTTTAGATAATATTGAATTTACTGATAAAAAGTAAGGAGAGTTAAAAATGCTAAAATATATTTTACTAGGAGTAATTATATTCATTGGTTATCAGCTTGGAGCAGTTATTGGAACTTGTGCATTAATAATTGCGTTGGGATATACTATTTATTCAAACATTCCTGGATTTATTGCTATGAATGGTAATAAGGCACTTAATGAAGGAAATCTTGAGAAAGGCTTAAAAAGCTATAAAAAGGCGTATATAACAGGGAGAGCCAATGATTCAGTTTCTCTTACATATGGAATTTTATCATTGAGATGCGGTTATACTGATGATGCATTGGAAGTATTTAATAACATAATTTTTAATCAAAAGTCAAAGGCGAGTTTCAAAAATCAGGCAAAGCAATATAGAACATTAATATATTATAAGATGGGACAGGTTGAAGATGCCCTTGAGGAGGCAGAAGAGATATACCAAAAGTATAAAAGCACTGTCAGCTATGGACTTTTGTGCTATTTAAAACATGCGACAAATCAACCGATAGAAGATGTTTTGCCATTATGTGAAGAAGCATATGAATACAATAGTGATGACAGAGATATTGTGGACAACCTTGCATATGCATATATCAGGAATGGTGAGTATGATAAAGCAAAAAAACTTGTCGATGATATGCTTGAAAAATTTCCGACTTTCACGGAAGCCTATTATCACGGTGCGATTGCATATTCAAAACTTGGGGACACTAAAAAGGCTAAAGAACTGCTTGATTTAATTTCCGAAAAATGCACGAGAACATATTTAACAACCGTTAGTGTTGAGGAAATTGAAAATTTAAAGAATAGTCTTAATTAGGAGTATATTTATGATAAAGTTTAAACTTGTTTATGGTGTTGAGGGATATGAACTCTGCAAGAATTTTCGAAAAAGTATTTTTTCTGATAGTTTTGAAGATACAGATAAAGATGCAATACATATGTACGGATGGAAAAATGATGAGGTCATATGTTGTGCAAGATTGCATAAAACAGGCGATTATGTTTTTTGTATTGATAAGGTTGCTGTGGCAGATGGGGACAGAAAACAATACATTGGAGATACTATGATAAGGGCCCTTGAAGACAGGGCGGTTTCCCTTGTTGGTGCTTTGATATGCACAAATGTTCCTGAAGATGCTTGGGAGTTCTTCGAACATGAAGAATATACATCTGTTGGGGATGTATATGTTGAGGATGGAATAAAATATAAAAAAATGAAGAGAGATTTGACAAAAATAAGGGGCTGCAGAGGAGGTTGTCATTAATGAATAAACCTCTTGCAGACCGTATGCGTCCTTTGTGTATTGATGATGTTGTCGGACAAAAGCACTTGTTGGGTGAGGGTAAACTGTTAAGAAGGGTTATTGAGTCCGGTGAAGTGCCTAATATGATATTTTATGGACCCAGCGGAGTCGGAAAAACTACAGTTGCAAATATTATTGCATCGAAAACGGGAAAAACTCTACATCGACTAAATGCCACTACTGCGTCAGTTTCGGACGTAAAGGATATTATTGCTTCATTAGACGGATTTATGGAACAAAACGGAGTTTTGTTATATCTTGATGAAATTCAGCATTTTAATAAAAAACAACAACAAACTCTATTGGAATATATGGAGAATGGCAGAATAACGCTGATTGCCAGCACTACCGAAAACCCATATTTTTATGTATATAATGCAGTTTTGTCGCGTTCTGTTGTGTTTGAATTTAAGCCAATTGATGCAGATGAGATTGAAAAGGCATTAGAAAGATGTATTGAAAAACTTTCAAAAGAGGAATATAAAAACTATAAGGTTTCTATTGATAAAGATGCTCTATCACATATTGCACAGGTTTCAGGCGGAGATGTCAGAAAGGCTATCAATTCACTGGAAATATCTATGCTTTCTGCGATTCCTGATATTGATGCAAATTTAGTTATAAATCTTGATACTGCAGAACAGGCAACACAGAGAAAATCAATAAAATATGACCGTGACGGAGATAATCATTATGATATTTTAAGTGCATTTCAAAAATCAATCCGAGGCAGTGACCCCGATGCTGCAGTTCATTATCTTGCAAGATTATTGTCAGCAGGAGATATGCAAAGTGTTTGCAGAAGATTAATGGTTATTGCTGCA
>JAZNGS010000247.1:0-1900 GCA_045576555.1 Clostridia bacterium
GTTACATATATAAATGTTATTTCAAGGCTTTGTTGGATTTTTTTCAGTTCTATCTGCATCTCTTTGCGGAGCTTTAGGTCCAATGCACCCAAAGGCTCATCCAATAAAAGAACTTTAGGACGGTTAATCAAAGCTCTGGCAATCGCAACTCTTTGTTGCTGACCGCCTGATAATCTCTGAACTGCACGATTTTCAAAACCAACAAGGTTAACAAGCTTTAACATTTCATTAACCCTTTGGCTAATCTCTTTTTCATTCAGTTTTTTAACTCTTAATCCAAAAGCAATATTATCATAGACATTCAAGTGAGGAAACAGCGCATATTTTTGAAATACTGTGTTGATATTTCGTTTATGCGGCGGAAGATTATTAATCTTTTTCCCGTCAAAAACAACATTGCCCATATCAGGTTCCAGGAAACCGCCGATTATCCTCAATGTTGTTGTTTTTCCGCATCCTGACGGACCAAGAAGTGTTACAAATTCTTTGTCCTGAATGTCTAAATTTATGTTGTTTAATATCTGTTCTCCTTCAAGGGATAAGCATACATTTTCAAGACTGACAATTTTTCCCAACTTTCTACCTCCAATTCAATATTAAACTGCTTGTCCGAACCAGTCGGATAAGCTTGCATTTTCTCAAAAAAGTGAGAATATGCGCATCATAAAAACTTTATACTAATTTATTAAAAAAGTCAATAGTTTTTCACAAAAAAATTACTGTAAAGATATACAAAAAATTTTACTGTATTAAATTCTTTGTTTTGGCAATAATATGACTAATCTCAAAAACCTGTTAATCAATTTGATTTGTACATATTAAAAAAGGGGGTTTTTATGTGATTAACAAGGTTGAAATATGCGGAGTGAACACCTCAAAGCTACCTGTTATACCAAGAGAGAAAAAAGAAGAACTATTTTTAAGAATAAAATCAGGAGATACCGAGGCAAGAGAAGAATTTGTGCAAGGAAATTTGAGGCTTGTGTTGAGTGTTATCCAGAGATTTAATAATAGAGGCGAAAATATTGATGATTTGTTTCAGGTCGGTTGCATCGGTTTGATTAAAGCAATTGATAATTTTGACCTGTCGCAAAATGTTCAGTTTTCAACTTATGCAGTGCCTATGATTATTGGCGAAATCAGAAGATATTTAAGAGATAACAACACAATCAGGGTGAGTCGTTCATTAAAGGATATTGCATATAAGGCCCTTTATATTAAGGAAAAGCTTGTTAATGCCAATTCCAAAGAGCCGACAGTTGCAGAAATTGCAAAAGAGATGGATTTGCCAAAAGAAGATGTTGTGTTTGCACTTGATTCAATATGCGACCCTGTCAGTCTTTATGAGCCTGTATATCACGATGGCGGAGAAGCAATTTATGTTATGGATCAGGTGAAAGACACCAAAAACACTGACGAAAATTGGATTGAAAACATTGCAATCAGCGAGGCCATGAAACGATTGAATGACAGAGAAAAAAATATTTTAAATATGCGGTTTTTCCAAGGCAAAACTCAAATGGAGGTTGCCGATGAAATCGGAATTTCACAGGCACAGGTGTCAAGATTGGAAAAATCTGCATTAAAGCATATGAGAAAGTATGTGTAAAAGCCGCCATAGTGCAAACATTTTGCAAACCAAATATTTTTCTTGACAAAATTATTTGTGTGGTATATAATATAAATAGAAAAAGGCAAGACCTCAAACGGTTATGCCAAATAAATATCGTTTATAAAAAATAACGCACTACTTGGCGGTGGGCGTTATTTTTTTATGGAAATTACTAAAAGTAACAGAATGATCATAAATGTAATTATGTATTCATATTCCATAGCGAATCACCTCCTTTCAGGGAGATGACAGCATAACCGCCCAGCTTTTACACTGTTTTCAGCCTTA
>JAZNGS010000248.1:0-7743 GCA_045576555.1 Clostridia bacterium
ATGGCTACGATCCGACTTCTATGGCGTTTTTCATATCCGAACTGTTCAAGATAGGTTAATTCAACTCTTCCCAAAACCTGTATTCTCTTATTATCAAAATAATCATAAAATCCGATTATCTGCAAAGCAGGTCGGTTAACATCTGTTCTTCCAATCAAAACCTCATTATAATTTTTCGATTCATATAGCTTTTCAAATTGAAATTCGTCAACTATTTTTGAAAGAGCAATTGTAAATTTCATTTCTTCCATAATCGAATACTTCCTTTCGACACATTATTATCTATGTAATTTCAAAATGATTATCATACTCCAAAATATATTATACAACAAATCTTTTAATAATTAAATAGTTATTTCAAAAAAAGTTGAAAATATTTATTAAAAAAGCCAAATTTTTAAATTTGTTAATTATTTTTATTCTTTTTTTAGAAAAACTATTGCAAATTAGATTTTTTTGTGTTAAAATAGATGTGTTTTATGATTAAATTCGATTTAGGAGGTGTATTCTAATGGCAAAATGCGATATTTGCGGCAAGGGCGTCAGCTTTGGTATTAAGGTGAGCCACTCTCACAGAAGATCAAACAGAACATGGAAGGCTAATGTTAGAAGAGTTAGAGCTATCGTTAACGGCACTCCAAAGGCTGTCAATGTTTGCACAAGATGTCTTCGTTCAGGAAAGGTTACTCGTGCTGTCTGATAAAAAAGATTTTTTGCAGGGATTATCCCTGCTTCTTTTTTTGCAAAAATTAAAAAAGGTATTTTATTATTTTTTCTTTTATGCTATAATAATGCCATAACAACAAATTCGGAGGTCAAAATGGCTTTAGATACTATAACAATTCATTATCTTATAAAAGAATTTGATAAAGAATTAGAAAATTCGAGGATTGATAAAATTCATCAACCCGAAAAGGATGAGATATTGTTAAATATTAAATCACGGACAAGCACACATAAGCTTGTTATTTCCGCAAACTCATCACAACCAAGAATACATTTTACCAACACGCAAAAAGAAAATCCAAAAACTGCGCCTTTGTTTTGTATGCTGTTGCGAAAGCATCTTCAAAGCGGAAAAATAGCAGGAATTAATCAGATTGATTATGAACGAATTATCAGATTTGATATTGAGTCCTATAATGAATTTGGTGATCTGACAACAAAATATTTATTTTGTGAAATTATGGGCAGAAATTCAAATATAATACTTACAAAAGATGATTTGACAATAATAGATTGCATAAAACATATTGATTTTTCAATAAGCACAGTGCGTCAACTCCTTCCCGGGCTTATTTACTCACCACCACCTCCACAGAATAAAACACCTGTTTTATCTGATGAAATAAATGGTATTAATATTTCTTTTTTAACAGACGGAATGACTCCCGAAAAGGAAATAATGTCAAAGATTTCAGGAATAAGTCCTTTAATTGCAAGAGAAATCGTATCAAGAGCAATAGACAAAAACAACTTGGATTGTTCCCAATTAAATGATGATATGCGAAAGAAAGTAAATAATGAAATTAAAAACATTAAAAATATTGCAATTAATCCCTGTATCATCACAGAAAAATCCTCAAATAAGATTATAGATTTTTCACCGATAGACATATTCCAATATTCTTCTATCTGCGAAAAAAAATATTTTAACAGTATTAACGAAATGCTTGATGATTACTATCTGGAACGCGACAGTCTGGAGAGAATGAAACAAAAAAGTTCTGACCTTGTTCATCTTTTGAATACCAACATAGAAAGAACATCAAAAAAAGTCGCAATTTTAAAAAAGACTCTTGATGATGCAAAAAAGAAAGATGATTATAAAATTAAAGGTGATTTGCTAACTGCCAATTTATATGCCATATCGCAAGGTGACTCCGAGGTAAAGGTTTTAAACTACTACTCCGAGGAACAAAGCGAAACGGTAATTCAACTAAACCCAACTCTAACCCCATCTCAAAATGCGCAAAAGTTTTATAAACTTTATCAAAAAGCAAAGAATGCAGAGTTAGAGGCAACAAAGCAATTGGAAAACGCACTTTCCGATTTGAATTATCTTGATTCTACACTTACACTTGTGCAGAATATTTCAAACGAAAATGACCTTTTGGAAATCAGACAAGAGCTAATCAATCTTGGATATATAAAAAGACAAAATAAGAAAAATAAGAGTGAAAAAATAACATCAAAACCCCACCATTACATCAGTAGCGATGGATTTGATATATATGTCGGAAAAAATAATACTCAAAACGATTATCTCACTCTTCGTTTTGCAAACTCGCAGGATATGTGGTTTCATACAAAGAAAATACACGGTTCGCATACAATTATAAAACTTGGCGTGAACAAGGAAGTTCCACCCTCAACATTAAAAGAAGCCGCAGAGCTTGCGGCTTATTATTCCAAGGGCAGAAATTCATCAAATATACCTGTCGATTATACTCTTATAAAAAATGTTAAAAAACCAAACGGAGCAAAACCCGGAATGGTTATATATGATTTTTATAATACAATTTATGTTACCCCTGATATTTCAAATATCAAAAAAATTGATTAAACATATTCACAAACAAAATTACAAGCGGCATTGTTATTGAGGACGCAACAGTTGTTATTGCAAAAATCCTTGATGCATATGTCGCATTTTTGTTATGTTCAATCGCAAGAAGTGTTCCAAGCGCTGCAGTGGGACATGCCACAGACAAAACAATCGACATAAGAACAACATCGCTGCAAGGTATTTGTCTGATTATTAAGAACACTACAATTGGAAAAACCAATTGTTTCAAGAACGAAACAAATATCGCTCTCATATCCTTTATTGTATCCAAAAATGGTTGTTGGGCTATCATAACACCAGCTATAAGCATAGGCAACGGAGTATTCATTGAAGCAACATATTGAAGTGGTCTTGCCACAATTTCCGGAAGTTTTATACCAAATACAAGCAAAAGTATTCCTACACCTATTGAAATCATAGTTGGAGTTTTTAAAACATCAATTAGTTCTTTAGCAGAAAATTCATTTTTGATTATTATAAGTCCGTGCGACCATGCCAATACATTAAAAACTGTCAAATAAATGGTTGCATATAGCGCTCCCTCTGTTCCCAAGACTCCCTCAATAAGAGGTATTCCCATAAATCCACAGTTAGTATAACAAAGAGAAAATCTTTCAATTGCATACTCTCTTTTATCACTTTTACGAATCACAATATTTGATAACAATATCATAATCAGGTGTGATAAAATACTTAAAATTAGAGCCATTACCATACCTTTGACAAGTTCATATGATAAATCTATCTGGAATGACATAATGACAAAACTCGGTATTACCACCTTTAATACAAGTGCAGAAAAGTGTTTTTGTACCTCTTTTGTTATAATATTCGCCTTATAGCATATCATTCCTATAACACTTATCAAAACCATTATTACTGCTTGTTTTAAAACTAAAATTGAGTATTCCACATTAATTGCCCTTTTCTATTATTTCTGTTATTGTTGTCACAAACTTATTTTTATTTGTTTTGTCCCATATCAACAGGAACACAAATGTCACTATAAATCCGCCGAATGCACAAAACAATGAAAATGTTTCGTTGCCAGTTTTATATTCCGCATAAAAATATCCTAAAAACATCATTAGAAGCGGAAGTATGTAAACCATAAAAGCAGATTTCAAAACTACAGATGTGCTCATTTCTATAGTGACTAAATCACCCACCATAGCACCTGCTTTATTTCTTGCCGTTATCTTATTACCCCTCATATTGCATTGAGCAGAGCAGGTTGCACAAGAATCCCCACACGCACTGTTTCTTTTGACAGAAACAACTGCCAAATTTCCATTTGTACTTTCTACCACACCAATTTCTTTCATATCAATTTCTCCTATTTAACATTTCTTTAGCGTGTTCAATAGATGCATTTGTGATATTTTCCCCATCAATCATTCTTGCAAGTTCCGAAAGTCGCTCTTCATAGTTAAGAAGGGTAATCTTTGTAGTTGTATTTTCATTATTTGATTGTTTTTCTATTTTATAATTATTATCTGCTGCTGCTGCAAGCTGCGGCAAATGGCTTACGCATATAACCTGTTTGAATTTTCCCAAATCAGAGAGTTTCCTTGCAATTTTTAATGCCGCATTTCCCGATACCCCTGTATCAATTTCGTCAAATATCATCGTATCTGCGCCATCGTCCTTTGAGAGTACCGTCTTCATTGCAAGCATAACTCTTGAAAGTTCTCCTCCTGATGCAATCTTTGCAAGCTCGGCTAACGGATGTCCCGTATTTGCTGTAAACATAAATTCAACAATATCCTTTCCATGCGCCCTGAATTCATCGGATTGTTCTATGTTAACACAAAATTTTGCATTTTTCATATCCAAATCATGAAGTTGGTCTTCAATTTCCGCCGACAGCTTTTTGGCGGCTGTTTGTCTTTTTCGGGAAAGTTCATAAGATAAACTATCCATCTGCTTTAACAATCTTTCTCTTTCTTCTATAAGTTCTGCCACTTTTTCGTCACGATTAACCAACAAATCAAGTTCTTCTGTTGCTTTTTCCAAAAATTCAAGACACTCATTTATTGTCGTGCCATATTTTCTTTCCAACTTTTTAATTAAATCGAGTCTTTGGGAAATTTCATCAAGTCTTTCCTCATCAAATTCAGTTCTTTCACCATATGCACGCAATTCCCCGGCCATTTCCTGAATGGTATATAACGAGTCGGTAAGTTTTTCATGAATTTGAGCTAATGACTTATCAAGATTTGATACCTCTCCCAAGGCGGTTAATGCTTTATTAAGCTCGTCATATGCATTATTCTCATTATCATAAAGATGAGAGTACGATTTTATGACATTTTGGGAAAGCTTTTCTGATGAAGAAATCAGTAAACTTTCCTCCTTTAGTGCTTCTTCTTCACCAATTTTTAAATCAGCCAAAGTGAGTTCATCTATCTGATATTTTAACAAATCTATCCTTGATATTTTTTCTTTCTCATCACGATTTAATTCATCAATCTCATCATTTATTTGCTTTACTTTTATATATAGCTTGTTATATTCATTTCTTTGTTCGTGTAAATCCGCATATGAATCAAGATATTCCATATGACTAGATGTGTTCAAAAGCTTTTGATTATCATGCTGGCCATGCATATCTATCAGCAAATGAGAAATATCTTTCAACAGGGCAACAGGCACCATCTGACCGTTAATTCTTGCAATACTTTTTGAGTCAGCAGTTATTTCTCTTTGAATTATAATATCTTCATCAGCATCAATTCCATATTCTGTGAGTTTTTCCTTCAATTCGCCAGAAGATGTGAACATTGCCGAAACACTTGCTTTTTGAGCCGTGTGCCTAATCAGAGATTTATTTGTTCTTGCACCCAAAATCATATTAACACAGTCTATTATAACAGATTTTCCTGCTCCTGTTTCACCTGTTAAAACACTCATTCCGTTTTGAGGTTCAAAGCTCATCTCTTCAATTACCGCGACATTTTTAATATCAATATTTAAAAGCACATCGAACACCTCAATTTTTAAATATTTTCTTCAATTCTTCACACATTTCGATAGCTGCTTTTTCACTTTCTGTAATAATTAAAATTGTGTCATCGCCTGCAATAGAACCAAGCATTTTATTGCCTATCAGGGCATCACAAGAAGCACAAACTGCCTGTGCCATTCCTGCATATGTTCTGATAATAATTGTATGGAGCGCAAAATTCACACTCAAAACTGCACCCGAAAAAATATCTATGTGCTTTGGTTCAACACTACCAGCAGGTTGCTTTTGCGCATATTTATATCCACCATCAAGTGATGAAATCTTAATCAAGCCCAACTCCTTAATGTCCCTTGAAACTGTGGCCTGTGTTGTGTCATATCCGAGTTTTTTCAATTCATCTGTTAGCTGTTCCTGTGTCTTTATATCATTATTTGCAATTATATTTAAAATTTGAGATTGTCTTTTCTGTCTCATAAAAGTACCACCTTTTACTTTAATTTTTCTATAAGTGTATCATAGAACGATTGTTCCTTTATCCTGACTATCTGTGCATAGTATTTCGATTTTGTAATAATGACTTCATCCCCTACACAAATCTTATCTTTAACTTTTCCGTCAAGTGTAATCAATGCCTCATATCCAAGTTCTTCGGACAATGATATGTGGAGCGATTTATCAGCAGGCATAAGTGCCGCTCTTGCGTGAAGCTCGTGTGCACATATCGGTGATGCTATAAACAGCTCCATTGTCGGATCAGCAACAGGCCCTCCTGCTGAAAGCGAATACCCCGTCGAGCCTGTTGGGGTTGCTATAATCAATCCGTCAGCCTTATATTCATTAATCTTTTCTTTATCAGAATGAATTTCAATTTTAACCATAGAGGAGTCCAGTTTTGAAATCACTACATCATTTAGTGCATAATGATTGGAATGTCCGTCTTTTTGGGAAATGCAAATCTCCATCATCATTCTTTTCTCTATGCTGAAATTGTCCGAAAGCAACGCATCGCACGCAGCTTTCATATCACATACATCAATTTCAGCCATAAATCCGACTCTTCCCAAATTTATTCCAATAATCGGAATATTTCTCACTCCGCAATGTTCAGCAACTTCTAAAATTGTTCCGTCACCGCCCAAAACAATAACAAAATCGGCGCATTCAAACAATTCCTCACCGTCAGCAAAAATTATATTCCCCCCAAGATGAGAAAACTTAATATCCATATATAGCTGTGCTCTGTCGTATAATATCGAAATCAATTCCTTTGTTATTTTGAGCTCAACATCTTTGTTATCATTCGGAATTATAACTATATTCCTCATATCAAATCCTCATTTCATTAATGCATAATTATACATACATTATACACTATATATTTTATTTTTGCAATAGCCAATAAAAAAAAGAGTCTGTTGACTCTTTTTTATTTTACTATTTCAAATTTATCAAAATATTCAGGTCTGTGGAAATCAGGTTTTTCACAACCAACATCAAATAAAGAAATATAGTGCTCAACAGGGGTTTTGTCCCCACATTTATATGCATTACCAAGCAAATAGTCACAACTGTTTATGTCAAAATCAGGATAATATTTCTTTATAAAATCGAAACCAATTTTGTAGTTCACTATCCAACAATCATCTAATATCTGAACCTTTGTCCCAAAATTTTCTATTTCCTCTAACAAAAGAGGTTCGCTGTCATATCTGTCCAACCTGAATGACGGATTCATAACACCATTTGCATTAACTTCAAAATTTATATATCTTTTGGAGGTTTTGGGAGAAAAATTCAAAAACAATTCAGCACAGCTATCTTCGCACACCGGATCATAATGCTTTGTTAAAACTCTTGTTGGATTTTTTTCGAAAATAGTAAATTCAACCTCAAACTCCTTATCATTATACGCCATCTTAAAATAAACCTCTGGCTTATGTTTATCATATCCCCATAGGCTTTTATTTATATAAAGCTTATCTGCATTCTCCAATGAACCTTTTCTTATTTTACACATATATATCACCTCTTTTTTATGTTAGCATATAAAGACAAAATTGTCAACACTTTCTTTGGCAGGATTTGTGCGTTGAAAAAAGTGTGATTTTATGCTATACTTTACAAGGCTGTTTATTTTAGCCGGAAAGGAATGATTACAAAATGAAATTAAGAAAAATGCTCTTAATTATTGCTTCTTCATTGTGTA
>JAZNGS010000249.1:0-3478 GCA_045576555.1 Clostridia bacterium
AAAGGGAATTTTAAAAATTTGCGTATGGATTGGTATTACTGCAGTTTTAATGCTTTTAGAAACACACTTAAGTGGTGCTATTGTTATTTGCGGAATTGCGGCGGTTGTTATGCTTGCAGGCGGAGTTAAGTTAAGATATTTTATTGCCGCAGGGGCTGCAATAGTGCCTCTGGGACTTTGGTATGTTATGAATGACCCTGTTAGAAGTAAGAGAATAATGGTTGCCTTGAATCCATTTTTAGATAAGCAGGGAACAGGCTATCAGGCAGTTCAGGGACTCTATTCTATTGCATCAGGCGGATTGTTTGGGCAAGGCTTGGGTCAGAGTATACAAAAGACATCATTTTTGCCAGAACCATATAACGATTTTATTTTTGCAGTTGTGTGCGAGGAATTGGGATTGTTGGGTGCAATTTTGGTTATAGCACTATTTTGTGCATTGATTATAAGAGGATTGATGATTGCAATTCACGCACCTGATGCCTTTTCATCGCTGACAGTTGTTGGAATTATGTCGCACATAGCAATCCAGACTTTGTTTAATATTTGCGTTGTTGCAACAATTATTCCAAACACTGGTATTACCCTGCCATTTTTCAGCTATGGCGGAACTGCAATAATTGTTTTGCTGGCAGAAATGGGAATTGTGCTTAACATATCGAGGTATCGGACGAGGAATAAGAATTAATAAAGGAGCAAAAAAATGAAAGTTTTATTTGCAGGCGGAGGAACAGGGGGACATATAAACCCTGCCATATCCATAGCCGATTATATTAAAGACAGAGAAGAAAATTTCCAGGCACTTTTTATCGGAACAAAAAGAGGTTTGGAAACAAAACTTGTTCCAAAAGCAGGCTATGATATAGAATATATTGATATTTGCGGATTTGACAGAAGAAATCTGTTAAAGAACTTTAGTGTTATAAAAAAGTTGTCTCAGGCAAAGAAAAGATGCGCAGGAATCATTAAAGAATTTAAGCCTGATGCAGTTGTTTTAACAGGTGGATATGTAAGCGGACCTGTTGCTATGGCGGCACACAAAATGGGAGTCGGAGCAATTATCCACGAACAAAATGTATACCCTGGACTAACAGTTAAGGGATCAATAAATTATGTTGATTATGTTGCGGTTAGTTTTTCTGAAACGAAAGATTATATTAAGAACAAGGAAAAATGTGTTTTGACGGGAAACCCTGTAAGAACACAGATTATTAATGCTAAAAAAGAACAAGCAAGAAAAGAACTTGGACTTTCGGATAAACCATTTGTTTTGATATTTGGCGGAAGTTTAGGAGCTCAAAAAATAAATGAAAATGTTGTAAAAATTTTAGATAAAATCTCAAAGGATAATAAAATTCAATTACTGTTCGGAACAGGAGAAAGAAATTTTGAAGAAATAAAGGGACAGATAAAAGACCTTAACCTGTCGGACGATATTAAAATAGTTCCATATATTGATAATATGCATCTTGCAATGGCGGCAGCTGATGTTGTGGTTGCTCGTTCAGGTGCTATAACTGTGAGCGAAATTGCAGTTTTGGGAAAACCGTCAATTTTAATTCCGTCACCAAATGTTGTGAGAAATCATCAGGAGCAAAATGCAAGAGCATTGGAAAAGGTTGGTGCTTGCAAAGTTTTGGTTGAGAGTGAATTAAATGAAAATAGTTTGTATGATGCAATTAATTCTCTTGCCAATGATAAAAGTGAGCAAAATGATATGTCAGAAAATCTGAAAAAGGTTGCTTGTCCTGATGCATTGGACAGACTTTACGAATTAGTGAAAAAAATCAGTAAAAATAAGTGAGGACAAATATGAACATAGGAATGGTATCTTTGGGATGTGCCAAAAATCAGACAGATGCTGAAACAATGCTTGGAATAATGAGTGAGTATGGACATAACATTGTTTCGGAGCCTAGTGATGCTGATGTCATTGTGGTTAACACCTGTGGTTTTATTGAGAGCGCAAAGCAGGAATCGATAGACGCAATTTTGGAAATGGCTGAATATAAAAAGGGAAAATGCAAAATTTTAATTGCATCAGGTTGTCTTGCGGAAAGATATAATGAAGAATTGTTAAGAGAATTACCAGAAGTTGATGCTATAGTCGGAACAGGTGACTATCATAAAATCTGTGAGGTTATAGATGCTTGTCAAAGTGGCGAAAAGCCGGCTTTATTTGGTAACAAAGATTTTACCCCTGATGATGATTTACCAAGAATTTTGTCAACACCTGAATACACTGCGTATTTAAAAATTGCTGATGGTTGCGATAATAATTGCACCTATTGTGCAATTCCAAAGATTAGAGGAAAATTCAGGAGCAGAAAAAAAGAGGATATCATAAATGAGGCAAAAAGTCTTGCACTATCAGGAGTTAAGGAATTAATATTAATTGCACAGGACACAACAAGATACGGCATTGACATCTATGGAAAGTACGCACTTTCAGAGCTTTTGGAAAGTCTATGTGAAATTGATGGAATTAGATGGATAAGAGTTCACTATTATTATACCGAAGCCATTACAAAAGAATTAATTGATGTTATGGCTGCAAACGAAAAAATTTGCAACTATATTGATATGCCTATTCAGCATATCAATAACAGAATTTTAAGAAGAATGGCAAGGCGAACAAACAGAGCAGAAATCGAAGAAAAGATTTCATATATTCGAGAAAAAATGCCAGATAGCGTTATAAGAACATCAATAATTGTCGGCTTTCCTGGTGAAACCGAGGAAGAATTTTGTGAACTTTATGATTTTGTAAAGGAAATCAAGTTTGACAGAATGGGAGTCTTTACCTATTCGCCTGAAGAAGATACTGCGGCGGCAGAATTTGAAGACCAGATTGATGAGGGAATTAAGAATGAGCGCCTTGATAAGTTAATGACCTTGCAACAGGGAATTTCGTTGGAGAAAAACAAAGAGAAAATCGGAGATATTTTAGAGGTTATAGTTGAGGGCTATGAAGAGGAAAGCTATCTCTTTTTTGGAAGAACTAGAGGGGATAGTATAGATATTGATTCGACTGTCTATTTTGCAGCTAATGACGAGATTGATTTTGGCGATATTGTCAAGGTTGAAATTTTGGACGCAAGCGAATATGACTTAACAGGCAAGCAAATTTAAATTTAAAACACCCAATCTTAAATTGGGTGTTTTTTGTTGACTTTATATTGAATTTATGATATTATATTTAGAGGAATTTTTACCGTTTTATGAGAGGGATTAGTATGAACTATTTTTTAAAAAATGCAATTTGTTATATAGACGGTAATTTTATTAAAAAAGATATTGCTGTTATTGATGGAAAAATTGACCTGCATTTTGACGAAAAAGCAGAGTGCGGTTTTGTTGTTGTTGATTTTTCCGGATGTGTAATAGTTCCCGGACTCACTGATGTTCATGTGCATTTGAGAGAGCCGGGTTTTTCATATAAAGAAACTATTAAAACAGGAACATTAGCATCTGCAAG
>JAZNGS010000250.1:0-3115 GCA_045576555.1 Clostridia bacterium
AGCAAACGAATTCAAAAAAGCATACTCAAGCATATATATTACATATGTCATAAATGCAAGTGACATTAAAAATATTATGTAAAAATAAATTTTATATACTATATTTCGATATTTATACTTTATCACTTGTCGTTTAGATAACCCCATACGCATATATATCACCTCACATTTATATTATGTGAATGACTATTTTTTTGTGATATAATGCAAAAGAACACCTATGACGGTGTTCTTTTTTTACTAATAATCCGTCTTATTCGTTTTCCTTATTGACAATTGCTATTGAAAGTTCATCAAGTTGCTTATTATCAATTGAGCCGGGAGCTTGTGACATAAGTTCGGAAGCATTCTGCACTTTAGGGAATGCAGTGACATCTCTCAAACTGTCGCATCCGGTCATAAGCATAGCTAATCTGTCAAGACCTATGCCCATTCCTCCGTGAGGAGCTGCAGCATATTTATACGCTTCTACAAGGAAACCAAATTTTGCTTCAATTTCTTCGGCTGTTAGGCCAAGAGATTCAAACATTTTCTGTTGCAATTCGAAATCATTAATTCTGATTGAGCCACTTGATAATTCAATACCATTTAGAACAAGGTCATATGCTTTTGCAATAACCTTTTCAGGCGCATTATCAAGATATTGGATACATTCATCTTTAGGCATTGTAAACGGATGGTGCATAGCTACCCACGAATCAGATTCATCATCATATTCAAAGAATGGAAAATCTGTAATCCACAAGAAGTTCCATTGTTCAGGAATAATGTCAAGACGCTTTGCAACTTGTAATCTTAATGCACCCAAAACAGGAAGTGTTATCTTATCTTTGTCAGCTACAATAAGAATTAAATCTCCCTTTTTTGCACCTAAATTATTTAAAAGAGACATTAACTCTTCATCACTAAAGAATTTCTTAAAGCTCGCATTTGGATCATCATCAACCCAACGAACATAAGCCAAGCCTTTAGCGCCTATTCCTTTAGAGAATTCAACAAGCTTGTCTATTTCTTTTCTGGTATAAGTCTCACTTGCATCAGGAACTACTATTGCTCTTACAGATCCGCCATTTTCAATAGCAGATTTGAACACAACAAACTCATTATCTTTCACAAGTTCTGTAATATTTTGAATTTCGACACCAAAACGAGTGTCTGGTTTATCAGAACCATATCGCTCCATTGCCTCTTTATATGTTAATCTTGGCAATGGTGTTGGAATATCAGTATCAAGAACAGTTTTATATAGATACTTAATAAATCCTTCAATCATTTCAAGAACATCTTCAACATCTACAAATGACATTTCCAAGTCAATTTGTGTAAACTCAGGTTGTCTGTCTGCTCTTAAATCCTCATCTCTAAAACATCTTGCAAGCTGAATATAGCGGTCGAAACCTGCAATCATTAATAATTGTTTGTAAATTTGAGGTGATTGAGGCAAAGCATAGAATTTTCCGTGATGAATTCTTGAAGGCACAACATAGTCTCTTGCACCTTCTGGTGTCGATTTCATCATCATCGGAGTTTCTATTTCTATAAATCCATTATCATAGAAATAATCTCTTGCAGCCTTTGCTATTTTAGAACGCATAATGATATTATTTTGCAATACATTTCTTCTTAAATCCAAATAACGATATTTTAATCTCAATTCCTCGTTAACATTTGTATCATTCACAATTTCAAACGGAGGAGTTTGTGATTTTGCAAGAATTCTTAAATCATCAACAAATATCTCAATATTACCTGTTTTAATTTCTGTATTGATGCTTTCTCTTTCTCTTACAACGCCTTTTGCCATAATAGCAAATTCGCTTCTGCAGCTCTTTGCTTTTTCAAAAACTTCTCTGTCTGTGTTATCATCAAAAGCAAGCTGAACAATACCTGTTCTGTCTCTTAAATCTATAAAAATCAAATTTCCAATATCTCTTATCTTTTGCACATATCCGCCAACAACAACTGTTGAACCTACTCCTTGAGTTTCGCCACAGTAATTTGTTCGCTTTAATCCTATCATTGTATCCATAGTTTTCTCCCTTTTATTTAAAAAAATCGTATAGCTTTAATAGTTCAACTTTTGTTTGCTCACCGCTTTGCATATCCTTAATATCTGCATATCCATTTTCAATTTCATTATCACCAAGAACTAATGTGTATTGCGCGTTTATCTTATCTGCATATTTCATACTTGCTCTTAGGCCTCTTGACATATGGTCAGTTTCCACACTAATTCCCTTTTGTCTTAAATCATAGACAATACTTTGAGTTTTTAATACTGCGTTATCTCCGAGTGAGATTATAAATAATTTTAGCGGTTGTGGTTTTGGGATTTCAACTCCGTTATCAGAAAGTCTTAATAATAATCTCTCTATTCCTAAACCAAAGCCAACGGCTGGCATAGGTTTTCCACCTAATTCCTCAACAAGTCCGTCATATCTACCACCACCGCAGACAGTAAATTCACCGCTTATAATCTCAAATACATTCTTTGTGTAATAATCAAGACCTCTCACAATTCCTGAATCAACATTATATGATATATTCATTGAGTCAAGACAATTTTTAAACTGTTCAAAATGAGTTCTGCAATCATCACAAATATAGTTTAACAATGATGGAGCATCCTTAATCAAGTCTTGACAAATTTCTGATTTGCAATCTAAAATTCTCAATGGATTTCTTTCATATCTGCTCTTGCAAGTATCGCATAAATCATCATATTTTGGTTTTAAAAACTCTTGCAAAGCATTACTATACGCAGTTCTGCATTCAGGGCAGCCTATAGAATTAATATTAACTGATAGATCGTTTAGTCCGACAGACTTTAAAAAAGTTATTGCAAGAGAAATTACCTCTGCGTCCATAGTAGCGTTTTGAGCACCAAATGCTTCAATTCCAAATTGATGAAATTCTCTTAATCTTCCTTTTTGTTTATTCTCATATCTAAAGCAAGGAACATTATAAAATGCTTTAAAAGGCAATGTTTCTGCATATAAATTATGTTGCAGAAAGGCCCTTGCAACCGATGCAGTGCCTTCCGGGCGAAGAGTTACACTTCTGTTGCCTTTATCTAAAAAGGTATACATCTGTTTTTGAACAACATCTGTTGTAT